>PCTP01000111.1 GCA_002770795.1 Gammaproteobacteria bacterium CG22_combo_CG10-13_8_21_14_all_40_8
CGGCCAAGCCCGTTTGGCCAGATTTCCCGATGAATTTCGTTAAATACGACTGCATGGATGCAGGAGGTAGAGCAACGCAGGAGCCGTTGCCGAGAGGGAGTATTCGCCTCAATCCATCGAAAAATCTGACTCAAACAAGCTTGCCCTCGCTAGGATCGCTATTCTCGGACAGGCTCCTAGTATTAAATATATTTAACTTTGAAATCAATTAGTTAATTGAAATAAAAATTTTTTGTCAAAATAATTTGAATATTAGTATGCGGTTTCTAATTTAAAACCGTAATCTAACACTGTGTTCAGATAATTACCTTTATTTATTAGGAGAGACAACATGTCAAAACTCGATACAATCAAAAGCAAAGTGGCAGAAGCCGAAGAATTTTCACGTCGTATATGGTTAGCTGGTCTAGGGGCTTACGGTAAAGGGTTTGATGAGGCTCAAGGTCGTTATGAAAAGCTAAATGCTGAAACCTCTAAGTTATTTGAAGACTTAGTTAACCAAGGCGAAAAAATCGAAGCTGAAGCGAAAGTCAAATTTAAAGAAAAATCTAATGAAGTGAAAGAAAAGTTCATGGAAAAAGCCAATGTGTCTGAAAGAGTTACTGAGATTAGAAAAAAATTAGGTCTTGAAGCAGTACCAGCTGATGACAGAATTGATGAATTGTCTGCAAAGATTGATGCATTAACTGACATCGTTGTTAAATTAGCAGAAAAGTAAGTTTATTAATTTATACCCCTAATTGTCAAAAGTTAGGGGGATATTTTTGAGGATACTGATATGAAACCAGTTGAAAATCTTGAAAAAATGGGACGTCAAGCTTGGTTAGCAGGCTTGGGTCTTTACGGTACAGGTTTGAAGTTTACTGTGGACATGCTTGACAAAGCCTATGTGGAAACGAATTCTACTGTGAATGGTTTGATATCGCGTGGCCAAGAAATACAGACTGAATTAGAGCGGAAGATATTTCATAATGAATTACTAGAGAAAAATGTCAATTCATTGAAGGATAAATTGGGTCTAAATACAGTAGACGAAGATCCAAGGCTTGTTTCTTTAACTGAAAAAGTTGAAGCATTAGCATTAGCCGTAAGCAAATTAG
Organism: Gammaproteobacteria bacterium CG22_combo_CG10-13_8_21_14_all_40_8; assembly: GCA_002770795.1. Classification (GTDB taxonomy): domain Bacteria; phylum Pseudomonadota; class Gammaproteobacteria; order Enterobacterales; genus 21-14-all-40-8. The sequence continues at coordinate 1,101 of PCTP01000111.1, forward strand.
TTGAAGCAAAACAATCCGCTCAACAAGCTGCACCAAAGGCTGAAGTAAAGACCGCTACAAAAGCTAAAAAATCACCTGCTAATCCTAAGAACAGCGTAGAAAAATCTACAGAACAGCCAGATTAAATCCAATTATTTGGTAGTTTTGCTAGCGCACCAAAGCCTTCGAAAGAAGGCTTTTTTTGTTTTAGGCTAACTATCTCTCCATTTATATGAAATAAACTGTAAAAATAGTGTAAAATATTGCCCGTCATCAGCATTGTATCTCATATTCAATAGACATGTTGATGCGCTATTCTTTAATCTAGGTTCAAGGGTCGGGTAATTTTTGTGAGATACTATTTTGTCTGAAACGCTTTATAACAGCATTTTAAATTATTTTTCTCAACAAAATTGGGAACAGGTTGAACGCTGCTGTGAATCATTGTTGGATAATGAGCCGGGTCATGTTGGAGCGCTTCAGGTGAGGGGGATCTCAGCCTTTCAAAACAATAAACCAGTAGAGGCTATCAAATATCTTAAACTGGCTGTTCAATATTCAGATAATCATCCTTCCGTTCTATGTAACCTTGCAAGTATACAACAACAAATCCATAGAGAAGATGCTGCCATTGAAAACTATCAGAAGGCATTGATTAAAAATCCTCAGCTTTTAGCAGCACATAATAATTTAGGCATGATATACCTTGAAAAGGGGGCTGATCATTTAGCAGAAAAATCTTTTCAAAGCGCATTAGAAATTGATGCTGATTTTACTGACTCCCTTAACAATCTAGGGCGATTCTACATCAGTAAAAAGGCGTGGGGACTGGCAGAACCTATTTTGGAAAAAATCATCAGGATCAACCCCGATGATATCGATGCTATTGCAAATTTGGGCTTGGTCAAACAAATGCTTGAAAACTATGTTGAAGCTATTGCTTTACACCAGAAAGTGTTAATTATTCAGCCTGCTCATCGGCCTGCCCTGAGCAATTTAGCTATAGCTTATTCTACCTCTAAAGCTTATTACAAAGCATTAGAGGTTTTTGAAAAAATTGACAAGCTATTTCCTTCTGAGTTAAATGATTATCAAATGGCTCAAACCTTATTAGCTGCTGGGTTTCTGAAACAAGCACAACAAAAGTTTAACCGCCTTTACCAGCAATCCAGCAAGGACGCTCGTTACTTTATCCCACTGTCAGCCTTGTTAAGAGAGCATAAGGAGATAGATAAGGCATGGGACATTCTTAAAAAAGGGTTAGATGTTCAGCCTTGGTATACTGAAGATGCTGAACAAATGTCACAAGGTCATATTTTAAGCTTTTCAGGTTTGGGGCATTGCCGCTTTGATCTCAACACCACGAATACTATTTATCTGAATGGCGCACATTTTAATACCCAATGGTTGATTGATGCTAAAAAATATCAACGTACTCGATTTTATATTTTTGATAAAAATATTGAACATTTACAGCAACTTCCTGAGCATCAATTGTTGGTTAATACCATTTCAGATCCCGATCTAGAAAAAAGCTCGCTGTTATCTTTAAGTGTTTTTTTAGAGAAGCACCCCGAGCTTCAAGTGATTAATCATCCAGATCAGGTGTTAAAAACGACCAGAGAACAAAATTATCAACGTCTAAAAGATGTTGAAGGGCTTATTTTCCCACGGACCTATCGTTATTTAATATCTGAAGATGATTGTGAAAATATGCTCGCTAGAGTGAAACAAGATGGTTTTGAATACCCTTATTTGATACGCCAAACTGGCACTCAAACGGGTACCAGTTTTTCCAAAGTGGTTTCCGATCAACAAGCATTAGAGTATTTTATTTCGGCACAAGGTAAAGAACTCTATGTTATTCAATTTATAGAAACTGAGTTCTCAGATCATATTTACCGTCGTTTTAGGTTTTATTTTATCGATGGTCAAATGTATCCAGAAAATTGCCATATTGGGGATGATTGGAATATCCACAGTGTGAGTAGAAGCGCATTAATGGAAAAAGACTCATCACTTCAACGCCTAGAGTTATTGTTTCTGAATGACCCTATACAGACTTTAGGTGAGCACAATTATCACTGCCTGCAACAATTAGCCGATATTATTGGATTGGATTTTTTTGGGGTTGACTTTAGCCTGAATGAAAAGGGAGAGATAGTGATTTTTGAAGTGAACTGTTCAGTTGATCACACCCATAGTTTTTTGCATCAGTATAAGTATTTAGAGCCGGCGTTTTATGCAATTAATGATGCCTTCGATAAGATGCTGCAATCTAGACTGACTCAACAGAAATTATCATCTGAAATTGGAGATACACTAAAAATATGAATAATCATGTCATTGAAACGATGTCCCCAGAAATTTACCAAAAGTTAAAAACTGCTGTTGAGTTGGGAAAATGGGAGAATGGTCAAAGATTAACACCACAACAGTTGGAATCAGCGCTTCAAGCTACATTGTTGTATGCGGCAATAAATGATTTAGGGAAAGATGAGCTTTTTACTATCAGTTCTGACGGTGAGATTTTAACGGGTTCTGAAGCTAAAAAAAGTTATCGAGCTAGACGATTAAACGAATCTATTTCAATTGAAATACAAAAACACCAATAATTTTTAAAAAGGGCCTATTCATGCTAACTAGTATTCTTCGAAAAGAGCATAAAAACAATTGGGAGCGTCGGGCTGCCTTAACGCCACAAGCGACCAAAAAACTCGCTCAACAAGGTTATGTGTTTGATGTAGAATCAAGTCCAGTCAGAATTTATACCGATGAACAATATCAATCACAAGGATGTCATTTAGTGAGTACTCCAGAAAATTATCAGTTTGTGTTAGGGATCAAAGAACCCCCTGTGGATTCAATTCAACCCAATCAGGTTCATTTGGCATTTTCCCATACGATGAAAGGACAGTCTTATAATATGCCCTTATTGCAAAAGTTTATTGATCAAAAGGCAACGCTTATAGATTATGAACTGATTACCAATGATGAGGGTCTTCGGACGATAGCCTTTGGTCGATATGCTGGGATAGCTGGGGCAATAGATACTTTGCATTTTGCAGGAAAAAAATACCAGCTTCTAGAACAAACCAATCAACTGCATTTGGTCAGAAAAAGTTGGCAATATGGTGATGTAGAGACGGCTGAAAATGCCCTTCAAAATATCGATTTATCCAATGGCCAGCCTGTGAGGATACTGATTGTAGGTACAGGTAAAGTTGGGAAAGGTGCTGAGGAGGTTTGTCAATGGATTGGCTTAGAGAAGTTGCCCACTGAAAAAATGTTGCAAGGTGATATACCCGATAGCAGTTTTTATGCAGTGGTTTCAAGCCGACATATACATCAGCATATTGAGAATAAGCCTTTTGATTATGCAGATTATTTAGAAAATGGTAAAAATGCCTACCAAAGCACTTTCCATGAATTACTAGGACGCTTTGATATTTTATTGCAAACCCCCTATTGGGATGCAAAATATCCCAAATTATTGCCATTAGCAGTAATGAGAGAAAATATAGATAAGTTACCTTTGATTGTTGGAGATATTAGCTGTGACATTGATGGCAGTCTAGCCTGCACTAAGATCGCTACAGATATAGATAATCCTGTCATTAGTTATGATGCACTATCGGACAGTTATGTGGATGGGTTGAGTAAAGAGGGTGTGGCCGTTATGTCTATAGATAATCTACCTTGCGAATTATCCTTAGATGCGACGAATCATTTTTCTGCAATTCTTCCTGAGTATGTGACTTCTATAATGGATATGGACTTGAGCAGCGATTGGGAAAATTTAAATTTACCCGAAATTTTAAAAAGAGCTGTTATTGTTTACAATGGGCAATTGACACCAAAATTTCAACACTTACAGAAACATTTACAGAAATATTTACAGAAACTTTTATAAAATATCTCTGCTAAGAATTGTCGCCAATTCTATAAAATTGGCGACAATTCCCCCCGGATATTCAGACCAATTTGCTGTTCAATTTGTTGTTGATTTAAATTGGTGCTGAAGAGATAAAATAGCTTTGCCAAAGCTGCCTCTGTGGTCATGTCTGTACCAGAAATAACACCAACGGACTCAAGTGCTGATCCTGTTTCATACCCCCCCATATCGACACTGCCTTGATAGCATTGGGTGCAATTCACAATGACTAAACCGCGATTGTGAGCATCTTCTAATGCTAACAGTAACTTTTTATCATTCACTGGGGCATTTCCTACGCCGTAGGTGCGTAGAATAATGCCATCTATAGATTGTGTGGCTAAAGCAGAAATAAGCGAGCTATCGAACCCCGGGAAGAGATGCATGACAGCAATTTTTGGTGGGGTGATTTTTTGAATACGCAGTGGTTTTTGCGAAAAATTACGCACCAATTTATGATTGATATTAATATCTATGCCCACTTTTGCTAATGGGGGGTAATTGGGAGAAGAAAAGGCGTGGAAACCATTGGCATCCACTTTTTGGCAACGGTTGCCTCGGTATAATTCATTGTGAAAATAGATGGCTACTTCAGGCACTGTATAAAATCCTGCGATAATCAAAGAGCCTATAATATTATCCAACGCATCACTACGAATTTGTCCTAGGGGTATTTGTGATCCTGTGAAAATTACTGGTTTATTTAGATCTTCCAGCGTAAAAGATAATGCCGATGCACTGTATGCC
>PCTP01000055.1:0-2001 GCA_002770795.1 Gammaproteobacteria bacterium CG22_combo_CG10-13_8_21_14_all_40_8
TGTTTTTCCGCAAAGTACCCTGAATGCTGTTGAAAATGACCAGCAGATTGTCGCTCGTGAAGATGTGATTAAAGCCAAAATGATGCTCAACTTCATCTATTTCTCTAATTGGCCGCAAAGCAACCCATCCGACGACAGAACAAACAATGACCCATTCACCATTTGTATTGAAGGGGATAATGAAATTTTAAAACCCGCACTATTAAAGTTTGCTAAAGTTTCCTCCTCTAACAATTCCGATAGCTTAAAAGTTATTCCTTATCAACAGACGACACGCAATGCTTGTCAGATGTTGTTCATTAGTAGTCATGACAAAGACCGCTTGAAGCGTATTCTTCATCAATTAAATAACCAACCCACATTAGTTTTCTCTGACACACCAAGCTTTGCTGAATTAGGTTCCCATATTAATTTCTACATCAAAGATAGCCAAGTTCGTTTTGAAATCAATTATCCTGCCGTCACCAAAACTGGTATTAACATCAGCTCAAGGGTGCTCAGCTTAGCCAAATTAGTTGGGGTGGCACAGCTATGAAACTTTTGCCTGTTTTCTGCACATTAGTCAGTTTAAGCCAAATGCCTTTGAGTCTAGCGATGAATGCCAACAACACACTAATCCACCCAAAAGAGATCAAACCATCCAAACCCTTTATGAATAAGGTGGATGACGCATCTTTTGAAGATTTATTTGATTTGCAAACACAAGAAAATCCTGACTGGACTGCCAATAGCCCCACCAAAGTCCCACTTAAATCCTCACAATCTCCTGCGAATGTGGTAATTATTACCAAACATGATATACAAACTTTTGGCTATCAAAGTATTTCTGAAATCCTAAGTCACGTTGCTGGCTTTGTAAAAACCAACGATCTCACCCAATCAAACTTTGGTGTTCGCGGGGTACATCCTGGCTCCCGCGCTGGAAATCGTATTATAAAAGTAATGATCGATGGACACCCCATCAGCTTTAGATCCAATGATCATAATTGGATTGATGAAAACCTAATCCCTATGCCATTGGTAGAACGAGTAGAAATTATCAAAGGCCCTGTATCTGCTCTTTATGGCGCCAATGCTTTTTTAGGTGTCGTCAATGTCATTACCAAGCAGGCCGATGAGTTTGTTCGTAAAGGGCAAATTATCGAGTTGGGGTATTTAGATTCAAAAAGATCTGATCCTAGTTTTCAAATTTCATTGGCAGGTGGATACAAAAATAGCAATTGGAGTAGCAACTATGGCTTTAGTGTCACATCAGAAGATCGCAGCGGCCTGCAACTCCCAATCAGCTCACCTTCGTACCAAACTCGTTTTGATCAGGGCGGTATTTCAGCCGTCACTTCAAAAAATGACGAAGCAGATCATCTGGTTTTTTATTCAAAATCCCGATATCAAAGTACGCAGAACGATTCCTGGCAACTAGGGATTCATTATCAGGAAATTGATGCAGACCAAAGTTTTTCTGATCTGGTCAGCCTTTCCCAATTTGGAAACAACCACATTGAACTTTATAATGGTTTTGCCAGATTAGATTATTTGCATCGCTTCTCCGGGCAATGGGAAATAAATACTAACTTAGCCTACAGTGAAGGCGCTCCCAAGAGTTCAGATAGAATTGAAGTAGGCGCTGAACAGTTTTTTCTGAAACGTAATTTTGGATATCAGGCATTAGACTTTGGTGCTGAACTAAGCTTTAGGCCTGATACCAGAGATTTCTATCTTTTTGGGATAAATACCAGCACCGCCAATCAAGATATTGAAACCTATGATCGAATAGAAAGGGTGAGCAGGCAGAGCACCGCTTTAAATCAAAAACATCAAGAAAAATTGACCTCCAGCCAACTCTATTGGGAGGGGTTGGCAAACTGGAAAGCAGGATTTAGCACTTTAGTCGGCTATCGACTAGATACTCAGGACATTTATTCCAACCAACATTCTGGCCGTATCGGCATCGTGTTTCCAATAACGCCTAAACACAGCCTTAAATTTTTACTGGGTTCTTCA
>PCTP01000055.1:2061-5810 GCA_002770795.1 Gammaproteobacteria bacterium CG22_combo_CG10-13_8_21_14_all_40_8
GGTAATCGAGATCTTGAACCTCAACAAGCAGAAACAGCTGAAATGATTTTAAGTGGCGCTTTGATGGAAAATCTTCGTTACAGTGGCACCCTATTTTTCACTCGTGTTAATGAGTTAGTCACCTTGGTCCCTCAGAATATCAACCAGGTAGCACAAAACTCCGATGACTCCAGAACACGGGGAATAGAATTGGAGTCTTCATATAAGAAAGATGATTTTGAGCTTTATGGCAACCTCAGCTGGCAAAAAACCAATATTCCAAGCACTCATCTTTTTATTTTAGATAATCGCCCCAATGGTCAATTATATCCAGAGTGGAGTGGTAATTTTGGGTTCAGCTATCAATTTGAAGACTCAAAAATCCAACTCAGTTTAGATAATAGCTATGTAGGGCTCAGACCAGCCTCAAATTCCAATGTGAGATTAGCGGGCAACTTCCTCAAATCAAGCGATTATGTGGACACGACGCTAACCATCCAAAAAACTTGGCGTTGGCTCAAAAACCACGATAGCACCGTCAAATTGCAAATCAGAGATCTTTGGGATGAAAATTATGCAAATCCTGGTTTTGGTGGTGTAGATGTCCCAAGTTTAGGCCGTCGCCTAAGCTTAACTATCAACCAGCGCTTTTAATGGAGAAAATTATGATGCAGCCACGCCCATTTTTGTTCTTTCTTGTCTGGTTCAGTTTGATTGTGAGTCAATCCATCCTTGTGACAGCCTGTAATAACACAACACCACCATCAGAAAACGTGATTCAAGTTCAACTACAAAAACAGGCTTTTAATTTGGGCTATATTCATGGTCCCAGAATTACCTCTCAAGACTCAGCGTTACTTGCAGAACTTCATATCAATCAAGCGGGTGGGATTCTAAACAAAGAAATCAACATGGTGCTTCGCCCTTTTGACACCATAGAAAATACCCTGATTGACGCATCGAATATGACAGGAGCAGATTTTTTACCCATGATTATAGCGGCCTCTTCCTCAAGAACACTGGCGATTGCAGAGCAAGTTGCCATTCCACAAAACATTATAACATTTTCAGATACAGCGACATCTCCTTTGCTAACCACCTTTCCAGATAATGATTTGGTGTTTAGAGTCATTCCATCAGATATCCATCAGTCCAAGGTTTTAGCGGAAATCGCCTTTCAAAAGGGGGCAAAGTCGGCCGCTATGGTCTTCAACCTTGGAGATCCTTATGGCGAAGGGTTGGCAAGCGAATTTAACCGTGTCTTTCAAGAATTAACGGGTGGCAATGTAACACTCGTCCCAATACCTGAATCTGTGACCGTAGGTTTTGATGATTATATGCCCAGTGTTTTTGAAAATCATCCCGATGTTGTCATTGTTGCCTTCCTTATTTTTCCTACCAATTCACAATTTATCAATGAAGCCATCAACCAGAATTTTCAAGGACAGTTTTTATTGACCGATGTATCCATTTCCCCTAGCTTTTCAAGCAATATTGTGGCGCCAGAATTATTACAGGGCGCAGTGGGGGTGAGCCCCAGTAAAGGTATTGAATCCAATCCAGAGTTTTTATTTTTCAAAAATAGTTTCGAACAGGCTTTTCACATCGAGATAGAACGCTTTGACTCAAACACCTATGATAGCGTTATTCTCAGTGCACTGGCGACAGAAGATGCTGGTTTAAGAAACAATACAGATGCGCCCAATGGTTTGATGATTAAAGAAAGTTTAAGACGAGTGATGAACCCGCCTGGCGTCAAAATTGGTCCCTCACAATTAAAATACGCACTTGCTTTAATTGATGCCGGAGAAGATATCGATTACCAAGGCGCATACTCCGCCAATGATTTTGATGTGAATGGGGATGTGACAGGCACAATACTCTATGATGTTTTTGATTTTTCTCAAACAAAGCTCGACTTTGTACTTAATCATACTTTTACCATAGAAGTGCCTGCTAATCCTTGAATAGATCAAGGGATCAAAGCATTTGATTGAGGAAGTTTTAGGCACTCAGTAGCAACAATTAGCTTGTGTTATACCTGTAATCATTTTTAATCCGTAAGTTACCTGATAGAATAAAGCCCTTGTTATTTATTGAGATAATCCCTATGCGCGTCGTTACCCACATCTTGTTTGGCCTATCAGTATCTATTGGCCTCGTTCAATGGGCCAAGGCTGAGACAACTGAGCCCATGAAAAAGTCTCGCTTTGAAATCAACATTATCCAAGATACCTTTCATTTTGATGATCAGACCAAAAGCACCATTAAATTAGATGAACTATACCAAGGTTGCCCTAAACGTGACTGCATTCCTGCTATAGATAAACCCAAATTTATCAAGGCTGAAGACGCCGTTTTTTTACAGGAGAAGGATGTGGTGGTGTTAGTCAACTATCATGACATTCAACGCGCCTATGCCCTTAAAATTTTGCAAAGTCACGAAATTGTCAATGATTGGTTTGGAGCGACTCCAATTGCCATCAGCTATTGTCCTTTATGTGGCTCTGCGGTTGCCATCAAACGGACCTTAGATGGGCAGGATGTGGAATTTGGCGTGTCTGGCTTCCTTCATAATAGTGATCTAGTCATGTATGACCGAAAAACTGAAAGTTTATGGGGGCAAATTACAGGTAGAGCCATAGTAGGGCCAAAAACAGGCACGCAACTAAAAAAAATCTCAGCACAAATGGTCAGTTGGGGATCGGTAAAAAAACAATACCCACAAATAGAAGTGCTGTCTCTGGAAACAGGTTATCAAATGGATTATAGCAAACTCCATTATGGCGATTATGACAGCACCGACAAACTCTATGTGCCAGTCCCTCTTTCTGATGCCAGATTACATATAAAGTCGGTGGTGTATGGTGTTGAAGCAGGAGACGAAAACATTGCTTTTGAAGAGTCCTACCTTGCAGAAAAGCGTCTTATCCATTTTCAACTCGCTGGAAAAAACGCTACGATTGAATATCAGGACAAGGGTTTAGTCAGCGCTTATTTTGACACCAACAAAGAAGAAATCACCACAACCCATGTGTTTTGGTTTGCTTGGTACAACTTCCATCAGAATACTTTTCTGATTTACAAAAAAATCTAAACATAACGCTTTGTAGTCTCTATGGAACCACTCCGACTTAAACATCAATTGCTGCATCAGCTGATAGAGCCTGCTCATCCTCACAGGGCTTCGTTAAATGCCCTATGCTTTAAAGATCAAGTTTGGAACTATCAACAACTCTGGGATAATTGCTTAGCCATGGCACATGATTTTAAGCAATTATCCCTATCAAAAAATGCCAGAGTCGCCGTTTATCTGCCAAAACTCCCCGAGGTGGTCTACAGCTTGATGGCTTGCTCATTGACAGGTTGTATTTTTGTGCCCATCAATCCCTTGTTAAAGCCCGCTCAGGTTCAACATATTCTCCAGGATGCAGAAGCAGAGTTGCTGCTCACCAGTTCATCCAGAATCAGGCAATTGTTTAGTGCGCAAGCGATCCCCGACTCATTACATCATGTGATTGCAATGGATAATCTAAATTTTGCACAACTTAACACGGAGGGACTAAAGTCTTATCCAGCCTTGCAAATTCATCCTACACACAGTTTGTGTGCCAATTATCCATTGCACACTTTGTCTTCTCAATCGATATCCACCCAACAACTTGCCGCCATTTTGTATACATCAGGGAGTACCGGTAAACCCAAAGGCGTCATGCTATCACATCAAAATCTTATCGCGGGCGCAGCATCTGTAACTCAATATCTCAATA
>PCTP01000123.1 GCA_002770795.1 Gammaproteobacteria bacterium CG22_combo_CG10-13_8_21_14_all_40_8
CGCAGTAGATCAGTCTATTCTTGAACAGGTGTCTAGGACTGCCCTTTACCCATTAACATATACTGAACAATCGATGAGAAATAGTGCATACTTTTGGTATGCATATACAAAACCAGATTAAACGCACTCTCTCTGAACCCGATAGTATCAAATATATTCGTGATCTACTCGATAATAATGAGGTTGAACACAGAACCGAGCTGGCCAAACGGGCTTGCGAAAAATTTACTTTTTTTGATACCCGTGGTCAAGCTCAAATCGGTGGTTATCTTGGTCGGACAAATGATATTCCGCCAGGGCACCAGATATTATGGCATGGAGACGCGAGTCTCCAACACAGGTGCGTCGGGTTCTCGTTATTAGAGAGTGGTTTGTGTGGCTACAATTTTGTAGTGTTAGGCGGAAAGTCTAAGACTAGAGGTTTGTTGTTCCAGCGCTAAAGCACCACTTTTTTGTAATCGATTTTGCAGATTTTTTGTGAAGGGAGAATCTTCCAGACTAATATTGGAAGTTGCCCTATTTGCGTTAGTAATGGGTGTTGATTGATTTACATTTTGAGCTAAGCCATTTAATACATTAGTGCCTTCACTATTTCTTTGGGTTCTTTCTTCGTATTTTTGTGCAGCTAGACTCGATCTAATCTCATTTAACGCCGCAGCAGCATTCGTTGCAACCCGTACATCCTGCCCAGAAGGTTGAGCTGGAGCCAAAGCAGCGCGAATCACCTTTTCAAGCTTAGCTATATTCGATTCAGGATCAGATCCACCACCACCCGAACTAATAGAAACCTCACCTTCTGTGGCGTACAGAACGCCATTGGGACCACGAATAAACTTAAAAGAAGGTGGGCCGGCTAGGTTTCCTCCCACAGTCGCATGAGCTTGTTCATGGGCTCTGACTTCTCTATCCCGAGAGGACAACTCCTGAACCACTTGTTGCTCTTGAGCTTTTTTGGCTTGTTCGACTTTCTCCTGAGCACCTTGCTCTTTTTGCTTTTTCTCAGCATCCGAATCCTGTTGTTTCGAACTGTCATTCTCAGGTTGTTGTTTACTTTGTGTCGTTTGAGGCAGGGGTGAGTCTTGAACATTATTGGTTTGGGGACTGTTATCGGAAGCCACTGCACGTTGACCAAGGGCATTATCAGATGTAGGTTTAACTTCCGACTGTGATTTGGCGTCGGCTGAAATATTGACATTGGGAATATTAGCCTTTTCGCTGGGACGGGGATTAGTTGTCGTGGATTGCGATGGCTTAGATTCAAAAACAGCTGATGGTTGGGGAACTGGTCTTAACAGTAAATTTTGCGAACGAATACCTTGCACAGGAAGCTGCGCAAAAACCACGGGTGGCGTTGGTTGTTGTAAAGGTATTGCGATCATGATGCTGCTCTGTTCTATTAACCTTAAATTAACTAACCTTAAATTAGCTAACCTTAAATTAACTAACCTTAAATTAACTAACCTTAAAAATCATTAAATGAGTCCTAATCAATCATGGATAATGCCACCATCGACAGCGGCCGTATTGACAGCGGCCGTATTGACAGCCACACAAAAGTAACGCAGAAACTCAGTCTTTATTAGGCTCTTATATCTAACAAACTACCTATGACTTTGTCTTCAGTACGTAACACATCAGCAGCGGCCTCAGCTTGCTGACCACTTTGTTGCAATTGTAACTGTGCATTAATTTGGTTTTGATCATCATTATTTTCAGCCCCTCTAGACTCAGCCTGAGCTTGAACACGAGTTTCAAACTCATCAGCTCTTTGAGTTTGAACCTGATTTTGAGCAATTTGCGTAGTTGCTTGATCAACACGCAACTGGGCACTTTGAAATGCCTGAAGACCTGATGCTCCAGATGAACCTGAAATTTCCATGATAACCTCCAAAAAAAACTTCTACGTTGTATTATAGCCTATTTTTTAAGCAACTTCATTAACTTTTTAAAACATCAAGGCAAAAACAATGCTAAGTCGTTGATTATTGATATTTTAGCGGCAAAAAATTGCCATAACAAACAAAGATTGCCGGCAAACAATTACCCAATGCAAGTTAATTTTTCAAATCATTTGGCAATTAGAAGGTTTATTCTTTAAATTAAGAAGACGTTTTGTATCAGTTCTAAGGTGTAATTGAGATGTTAAAGCGCAATATTTAAAGTATTTACAAAGTATTTAAACTGATTTTTAGGATCTTTTTCACAATGTTTTCTTAACTTTCTTATTTTGTTTTGTGCTTTTACTTTATTCTTTTCTTGGTCTGATTTTAACCAAAACCCATAAATCACTACTTGCATTTTCCAATGTAATTCTTCTTCTAACTCTAGGTGTAGTGCTTCTTTAAGAACCTCATCCGCATAGCTATTCGTGAATTTATTGTCCTCAGTGGTAAAAACTTTTAATAACAACAATAAGGCCAAACAAGCTCGAGGATAGTGCCGCCATTCTTCTAGCTGATGATTTTCTGCTTTCTCCAGTAAAGCTTGCCATTCTTTGGGTAATGCCTGGGGTTGAATCCTGTTAAATTTGCCATTAAAAGCATCTTGCATAGTTTTTGTTAATTTTATATCTTGCGAGTCTGACTCATTAAAACAATAATTCAGTACAGACTCGACCTCAGACATGTCAACAGATTTGATCCTCACCAATTCATCTAAATCCCATTTTTTAGATACCCAAGCATGTATAAAATATCCCGCTGCAAGTAATAGAAAACCAGGGACAGCAGACATATAATGGATAAAGGTAAATGGCCAGATAATGGCTTGAACTGTATTGATGATGGTCTGAATACTAAAACTAATCAGTTGGGTAATGATTTGGCCTATAATACCGGAAAAAGAAAAATCAAACTCAATAATTTCTTTAAAGAAAGCCATCACTTCAAAATAAATAAAGGTGGCAATGTAACCTAATCCATAAAAGCCACTGCTTTTACTGCGCCAAAGTTTATGGAACTCAGTGAGTAAGCGGCGTTTATATCCTTTACTCCATTGACCAGTGTGATGTTTGATTTTATCAATGGGTTTATTTGTCATTAAAGTGCATCCACCTACATTCTATTAGGCTTTCATTATTTTGCATCATTGTCGCCAATAAAGGAGCGGTCAATAAGCCCTCTACAGTTGCAATATTTTCTTGAAGTTTTTCCATTTCAGGATCGAAGACATTAGCCACCCACCCCGCAATCTTTAAACCTGATTTTTTAATGGACTCCACAGTTAATAAGCAGTGATTCATGCATCCCAATTTCATTGACACAACAATTACCACCGGAAAATTAAACAATATTGCGAGATCAGCCATCGTTTCTTTATTGTTAAGAGGAACTAACCACCCCCCCGCTCCTTCTACAATACAATAGTCGTTCTGCTGATTTAACACCGATTGACAACTTTGGAAAATATCCTGAGCCTTAAGCTCAATATTTTGTTTTTTAGCGGCAAGATGAGGTGCAATCGCATCGGGTAAAGCCACTGGATTGACGGTTTCATATTGAGGCGCTGCATTCAAGGCTTGTAGCAACTTCAATGCATCATCATTTTTCCAAATACCCTCTAATTTCTCACAACCCGAAGCAACAGGTTTTAAGGCAGAAACGCTGTTCCCTTGAGATTGTAAATGATGAATAAGAGCAACAGAAAATGAGGTTTTCCCCACAGCTGTATCAGTACCCGTAATAAAAAAACCTTTATTCATCATGTTGCTTCTGTGTACTTGATCTGTGAGGATTTACCGGCTAAGGAAGAGCCGTTAAGATCTTTAGAGAGTACAAAAGTTTCTTTATCTTGCATTTTTGGTCCTTGATAATCACCTCCCCAAGCATGTCCATACACAACTTCCCAGGAAGCGGGTATCCAACCATCTGCTGTTTTAAATTGTTCATAAGCTAAAAACATTTGTTGTAATTTGTTTTTGCCTGTCAAACTAGCCGCTCGGTCACTGGATAAATTGTTAGCACCAATCGCTTTAAGCTCTTTAAGTAGTTGTTTAACATTATCATAAGTTGTGGTAATCACTTCCGCATCCATGACTGGTTGTGCAAAATGCTGTTGAATCAAACTATCTCCTAAATCGTGCATATCGGTAAAGTGATTCACATGAATATCATTATCCACCGCAGCCCATGACCTTTTTAGTTGGAACAAAGTATCAGGGCCAAAAGTTGAGAATAATAATAGACCCCCAGGTTTCAAAATACGTTGCCATTCTTGAAAACATAAATCGATATCGCTGATCCATTGAATCGATAGATTAGAAAAAATAAAGTCTACGCTATTATCTTCTAATGGAAGTTCTCTGATATCAGCAACCTGATACTGATCATGAGCAAAGGGTTTACGATACCAAGGCATTTTTGATTGGGCATAGGCCACCATACCAGGAGCCAGATCAAATCCAGTAATTTTTGCTTTAGGGAATTTTTTGCTTAGAAGCCGCGTACAATAACCCGTGCCACAACCCGCATCGATAATTACTTTAGGATCGGTTTTGATATAATCCAATTTCTCGATCAATCGATAAGCCACTTCTTTCTGTAAAACAGCATGCTTTTCATAATTCACAGCTGCTTTGGAAAATGATTGCGAAACCAGTTTTGAATCAATTTTATTCTGTGCTTTGTTTTTCATGAAGAGATCATTTTATCGAGAAGATGAATTTAAAAAGTGACCAATTTTTTCAACAAACTGATCACGATGAGAAATAAATGGCGCATGACTAGCTTTAGCAAAAACGAGCGATTCACTTTGAGGCGCTAGAGATTGCATATTCTGATCATTTTTAATGGGAACTAAACCATCTAATCGCCCATAAACTCTTAACCATGGACATTGGATTTGTTTTATTTCGGCGCGTAAATCAGCTTTTTGTAGAATATCTAAACCGCCAATCAATGCTCTAGGTGCTGGCTCACCATGACGAAAAACCAATTGTTTTAATAAGGCTAAATCGTCTTTTTGAGTTTCACTTCCTAAGGTTTGTATGGCTAAAAAGCGAATGACTGTGCCATGAAAATCTTCTTTTAAAAACCGTGCAAAGCTGTCTAAAACATCCGGTGTCATGGCATGCTGCCAAGTATCATCTTGAATAAATTTAGCACTAGCACCTACGGTTACTAGCTGAGTAACCGCTTCAGGGAAACGAGAGGCAATCGCCATGGCCACCATTCCCCCTAATGACCACCCAAGCCAAGCAGATTTGGGGGGTGCGACTTGCATCACTTGTTCAACCAAATAGTTCAAATCATAATCACGATTAGCCACTGGACTTCGACCAAATCCGGGTAAATCTATACTGTGCACCCGAAAGTATGGTGTTAAAAAAGGTAAGATGCCGGCAAATATCTCACCATGCATTCCCCATCCATGGAGCAATACTAAATCTGCTCCTTCACCTTGGGTTTCTACAAAAGGTTCTAACATGTTGTTCTCTTTGATTGAAACTGATTGTTTAATTTAATAATTTTTCAAATAGTTATTAAGCGTTTTCTTTTTGAAAATTCATGATGTAATCGTTCTAACAATTGCTCAACTTGTGATAACTGATGTTGTGCCGTTAAGGTCACTCGCAATCTGGATGTGCCTTTGG
>PCTP01000043.1 GCA_002770795.1 Gammaproteobacteria bacterium CG22_combo_CG10-13_8_21_14_all_40_8
CAATGTTAGTGCTGGCACATAGAATGTGCTACATCCGTTAACCTCCATAATCAGTCGGTAAATTCATGGAAAAGCTATTTCAATATCTTGCCAGAGCCAGTGCTAGTTTTGTGCTTGTTATATTGCTATCTACGGTTATTATATTGTACATCAACGCTAGACCAGCTATTGAAGAGTTTGGAATGCATTTTATTGTAGATACACGCTGGGCTGTTGATGTGCCCATTGAGGAAGTTGAATCCTCCGATAAAAGTTCTATCCCAGCTGTGACAACAGATTCAGACACCCCACAAAATCATAATATTTCAGCTATTGCTTCAGACGTAAAATTCTCCAGTATAAACAAACAAAGCGCTCCACTGAATATTGATGACGAATTTGCGGATATGGATGAAGAAGTCTTTGTCAATGAAGAGTTCTCAACGTCCTTGGAAACAAACACTAAAACAGTCTACGGCGGTGCAGTCCCTATAATAGGCAGCGTTTTCTCTATTATTATTGCCATGTTCTTCGCTGTACCCGTGGCTTTAGGCATAGCCGTCTTTCTGTCAGAGATAGCCAGTGAAAGGCTGTCCAAACCCACCAGTGTCGCGATTGAACTCTTAGCGGCAATTCCCAGTATCATATACGGTATGTGGGCTCTATTTTATTTTGGCCCTTTGATCTCTAAATATGTTGGGGGACATTCTGTTTCTTTGCTGGTCGCTGGACTCGTCTTAGGCGTCATGGTAATCCCCTTTATGGCGGCTTTGAGTCGAGATGCCATCAATACCACTCCTGATGTGTTAAAAGAATCGGCCTATTCAATGGGTGCAACAAAATTTGAAGTGATTAAGGATATTATTTTTCCTTATGCTAAGGCCGGTATTGTTGGATCTGTAATCGTTTCCTTCGGGCGAGGCATTGGAGAGACCATGGCCGTCGCCTTTGTGATAGGCGGTGTTTTTGAGTTTGCAGGCAACATAACTTCCCCCACAAACTCTATACCTGTGGTGTTAGCGAACAATTTCTCTGAGTCCAGTGGAATGAGTATGAGCGTGTTGTATTACCTTGCTCTGATACTATTTGTACTGAGTTTTACCATCATTTTCTTGGCTAAATACTTTTTGTTGAGGCGTAAAGCATCATGAGACTGATCATAAACAAAGTAGCCATCGCCTTATCAACATTCATGGCGATCATTGGTATTGTTTTTCTAGGGTGGATTTTAATCACTTTAGTGAGTAAAGGTATTACCTCCTTAACACCTTACATTTTCACCCATGATTTAATTGATAATGGTATCCGTAATTTAATTTGGGGACAATTTGTACTCTCTGGCCTTGCCGCTGTTATTGGTATCCCTATAGGCATCATGGCAGGTATTTACTTACAAGAATATGGTGGTCATAGTAAATATTCTGAATTCATTCGTGATCTCAGCGATGTCATGATGTCAGCGCCTTCAATTGTTATTGGTACCTTCATCTATGCTATCATCGTCGTTCCCATGGGCCATACCAATGGATGGGCAGGGATTGCGGCTCTTTGTGTTATGCTGCTCCCCATTGTTGTGCGAACCACAGATGACATGCTAAGCCTTGTACCTATTGAATTACGTGAAGCGGGTATCGCTATTGGCGCATCAAAATACCACGTCACCGTCAATATTATTTTAAAAGCCGCCAGTTCAGGTATTGTCACAGGTCTTATTCTGGCATTTGCTCGTATCGTCGGAGAAACTGCTCCGTTGCTCTACACCAGCGGTTCAAGCATTTATATGGAAACCGATTTAACCCAAACTTTTCCTTCCATGACCGTATCCATTTATAACTTGGCTACCATGCCTGATGCAAAATTGGTCTCCTTAGCATGGGGTGCTGCTCTCGTTTTAACGGTAGTGGTATTGATGCTAAACATTTTAGGCCGTTTTATGATTAAGAGGAGTAATAACTAAAATGACCAATAAAATGGAAATAAACAATTTCAGCTTCACCTACAAAGGAGCCAACGCACCCTCTTTGAAGCATATCACCTTTCCCATACAAACGGGAAAAGTGACAGCGTTGATCGGTCCCAGTGGTTGTGGAAAATCCACGCTTTTAAGAAGCATGAATCGTATCCATGATCTTTATCCAGGAAACCAATATGAAGGCGAAATATTACTTAAAGGTAGTGATGGCGTTAAGCGAAATATTTTAGCTATCAAACGCGAAAATGAATTCATTCAACTCCGCCAAAATGTTGGTATGGTTTTTCAAAAACCCACCCCGTTTCCGATGTCTGTTTTTGAGAATGTAGCCTATGGTCTCAGATTATCCGGTCAAAAAAATAGATTTAAGTTGAACGAAATTGTTGAAAAATCTCTTAAGGATGTTGCACTTTGGGATGAAGTCAAAGATCGCCTCACTGACGATGCAAGAGGACTTTCTGGCGGCCAGCAGCAACGTTTATGCATTGCCAGAGTCACGGCATTAAAACCCGAAGTGATACTACTAGATGAGCCCACTTCTGCTCTCGATCCACTTTCAACGCTAATGATCGAAGAGCTCATTTCAGAATTAAAAGCCAATTACACCATCTGCATCGTCACCCATAATATGCAACAGGCATCGCGCATATCGGATTACACAGGTTTTATGTATCTCGGTGATTTGATCGAATTTAACAACTCGGAAACCATCTTTATCAATCCTGAAAAGAAACAAACTGAAGATTATATTACAGGAAGATTTGGTTAATAGGAATTACAGTTAACTAAACGGCACAATGAATCCTCCCTATTTACCCAAAGGAAACTCATTGTGCCTGCATCAAACCTCTTCTCTAAATTTACATCCATTTATTAGAAATTTAAATAAATCTAGTTGTATCAATTAAATAAAATACCACCTTCTGAGAGCTGACCATCAATAAAAGGGTTTTTAACCTTAAAGTGGAATTCGCAAATTAACGCCGTGCTCACCGAGATTTTAGGAGCGCAGCGAGTAAAATATCCGTGTGTAGTGGCTTGTTATGACAAATAAATTCTATGGAAATTCTGTCCAAACAAAATCCATTGCATCTTCAGGTTTTACACCAGAGGAGACGTAATTAAGAAAATGACGACACCTGGACAAGTCAGTTATTTTTTCTTCTTGAAGCTCCCCCCAACTCATTTCATCTTTTTTAACTAGTTGCTCTAAATAGTTATTCAAATGACTCTTTTCAAAACTTGCCCAAACAGACTTGGCAATTTCTGGAAGATTTTTTTCATATTTAGTGCAAATATTTGTTACTGGCTCACCGACTGTAGAGTCATTGCTTTTACCCGTAGTATTCCACTTTGGCTGAATTGCCTCTGCTCATGCTCCTGTTTTAATTTTAAAGCCAGATTTTCTCTTGAGAATATCTGTTCAACCGTTGCACAGCTGATACTTTGTTTATTTAATTTCGGTTCGATAGATACAATGGCATAACTATTGTCAGAATCATTATCTACAAGAACAAACATTTTCGACTCATGAATACCAGAAACAAAAATCTTCTTACCATAAAGCGGATCTGATGAGTCTAGTGAACTTTTAACAAGTTCTATCCATTCACCTGCTTTTCTAGTGGCATCATCGTCCATGGATCTTTGAATTCAATTGTAATAGTAATATCACTCACCTGTTTTGTCTGTGCACTGATGCAAACGCCAGGCTTACCGCTGAAATAATTTGGCGTGGCTTTTTGCGTTTCTTTGCAAAAACCGCGACAGATTATGGAATCCGGAAAAGCGCCTTGTTAGCAGTTTTTAATGGTGTGCTTGATGCTCAAGACGTTCAGCGAGCCACACTTTAATTATTGATTGACGTGTAACACCAAGTCTAGAAGCTTCTTTATCTAATGACTCGATCATCCAAACTGGAAAGTCTACATTGACCCTTTTCTGTTGTTGATTTACACGCTTTACTGAAGAAAGATCTAAATTTGAAATTAAGTCTTCTTCGTTTGCGTCAAATTTCTCTTCAAAATCTTTAGCTTTCATATAACGAAACCTCGGAATTTCTAGACCTTCTAACTGAAATTATACGAATAGTTGAGTTTCTATAAGTGATTACAGCCGACCAGTGCTTATTACCGATTAGACCAATTACTAGCGATCTCGGCTCATCTATGGTTTTAGCTGAAATCTCAACCAAGTTTGCATCATCCCAAAGTCTCTGAGCCTGCTCAAAGTCAATGCCATGCTTTTCTAGGTTTGATTTACTTTTTTGTGGATCATACTCAAATTCGCTCATATATAGAAAGTATAACTTTATTATTTAAAACGCAAGGTGTCGTCCTGTCCAATATGAAATGAGCCTGAACGCGATGCGTAATTCCAATACGAAATGAGTCTGTAATTTGATTCTATCTGATCCAGATATAAAACGGACACACACTTTATTATTGACATTTATTTACAATCTACTAGTCTATTTATTATACCATCGTTAAAAGGAGTTACCGATGCCTCGACCCAGATCACAACTTATCTCAATTGAAGACACGCCCTACTATCATCTATTCTCCCGCTGTGTTCGGTGCACCTTTTTGTGCAGCGTTGAAAGATACTTATGCCTGTCCCCAAGCTACCCCAGCTTTGCAAAGCAGGAAGCGACTCAAAGCGACCCGTAAGAATCCACAATCATCTGGGGTAGCCAAAGGCCATTTTGGCATGGGCGCGCTTCTTTTCGTTAGTTTTCTTTCGCGCAAAGAAAAGTGACCCACGAAAGGCGGAAGCTTTTAAACCTAACTATCCAAAATAAAAAAATTAATGCCACCCCCCGACAATCGCACCAATCATGGTAAAACTAACCGTATGAAACCCCGCATTAATCGCAAAAAGCTTAAAAGAACGCTGCTCAAAAAGATCATTCACCCCAAAGGACATCGCCACCCATCCAAAACCAGCAAGAAAGCCATAAAAAGCCCCTGTCTCTAAAATACTTTGTGGCCCTAAAAACATTGCTAGATTAAATGCAATAATGAAAGTCGCAATAAATGATAAGGTAAATATTTTTGTCATATTGGCATTTTTTGCAGACTCTTCACTGAGTCCTGTTTCCTTCATCCATGCTTTACCAAAAAGTAATTGCGAATACCACAATCCACCCAAGATAAAACTGCTGAGAGCTGCGACGATTATTGCGATAAAGTTTAATTTTGAAATATCCATTCTCTTCCCCTATTTTTTATTCAATATAATTTTTATTAATTAACTGAGCTATTTCTTCTCTTTGCGTGAGTGCCATTAATAGTGCCAGCTCGTTTGGCTGGATTTGTGCCAGTATTTTTTCCGCACCCTCCAGAGAGCTTTCTGTTTGTATAATCTGTTCAGGCTTCATGCCTAATGCTATCGCTTTTGATGAGATGAGTTGGGGAACTTCGTTTAACTCACGTCCACGTAAATAGTCTTTTATTTCTGCAATGACGAGTAGATCTGGTTGCATTTCCAGCGCAGCTGCGGTCATGTTTTTAATCTCTAGATCCGAACGATCTCCCGCAGAGCTTATGAGGATCATTTTGCGTTTTGCGGGAATGTTTTTTGCCATCAAAGCCATGGCTTTCATACCGTGGGCATTATGGGCAAAGTCCATAATCACTTGTGCATTGTTATACTTAAAAAAATTCCCTCGACCCGGGTTATCATTTAAGTTGCTTTGAAAAGATTGTAGACCATGACGAATTGAATTCCAGTCAATACCTAGCCGTCTGGCAAGACTAACTGCCGCCAGAGCATTTTGCACATTATGTAATGCGGCACCATTGCAGGTCATAGGGATTTGCGAAAATGGAAGTACGAGGGTTTCTTGTTGTTCATCCGCTTGCTGCAGCTTGCTCTGCGCATTCTCTGTATTCTTTCGGGCACCGCTTTCGCGATAAATGATATTCTCATTTCGGACAAAACATTGCCCATCCGATCCCGCATATTGTTTGAGTACAGGGGAGTTTTCATGGAGTGAAAACCAACTGATATTTTGTGGCATGTGCTGCATTTTTGATGCAGCCTTCACTAATTGAGCATCATCGGCATTTAATATCAGTTGCCCTTTTTTGATACCTTGTGGGTGGATCGCTTTGGCAACAATACATTTTGCTTGAGTTAGAGTATCGAGGTTATTAATACCATATTGGCCAAAATGATCTTCGGCAATGTTGGTAATTAATGCCACCTCCACTTCGGGTATCACCAAACCACGGCGCAACAATCCACCACGAGCCACTTCCAACAAGGCCACTTGGGTTTTAGGATGACGTAATAATAATCGCGCGCCCATTGGCCCAGAATAATCACCTTCATCGATGAGCTCATTTCCCACTTTGACAAAGTCGGTTGAGGTCACGCCACAACGTATTCCCGAGCAATTAATCATGGCTGATGCTAAACGAACAGTAGTAGATTTACCATTGGTGCCTGTCACTAGAGCCACTGGAATGGAGGCGTATTTTTTCCAATCAATGGTTTCCAATGCAGGTAAGTTGGTTAAGGGCCAAGACTGGCAGGTTGCGCCTAGTCCGAGAGAGAATTCATCATCATCTAATAACCAATCGACTTGGTGTAACTTCGCTTGCTGAATCAAGTTCAGCAATGCGGGATTGCTCTCAGCTTGGATCTGTTGCTGGATTTCCTGTTGTTTTTGTTGTACCGATAGATCGTCCATTTTTTCAGCAAATGGATCAAGCTGTTGGCAAGTCAGTGCCCAAGCTAATTCATTGATTTCTGTTGCGGCATAAAGTGCATCCAAGGGTGCACTAAGCAGCAAACTCACGCCATCTTCAAAAATTCGCCAATGATATTTTTCCTGAGACCAGCCAACATCAGCAAGCAGTTGTTGTATGTGGATACACCAAGTATCCACCACCAGCTGCTTATCAATGCCCTCCACAAAGGCATCAAGAATAGCGCCTTCATAATCCCAGTCCAGACCTTTCCCTGTAAGTCTGCGACTATCATCTAATACGAGTTTCAATAAAAATATCCTCTACAGAATGTGCAGCCCAAGTTAATCACTTTCCTCTTCATATTCTGCCACTAAGCGCACACCCCTATCGTCTTTGACAATTTTCATGCCTGCTTCTAACACAAAGGGATCATGTTCATCTGCATCTAACATTTTAGTTAATGAGGGGTTCCTCTTTTGATTTTGTGCTTTTGGGTTGGATGAATGGGAATGGAAATTCACGATCTGTTTCCAACAACGCACGATGGCATCACCAAAAATCATCACCAGATCGTCAGGTTGTCCCATATGGAGAGCTCGGTCGATAGCCTCCACTTCATTCGGCTCAATGATCACCGATTGCTCAGGGATGCCTAAGCGAATTAATTCAGCCGCCATCATTTTAGGCACTTCATCCTGACCTCTACCGCGACGATTATCATCGGCTTTGCAAATGTAAATATCAAATTTACCAGCTGCAGCTCGAGCAATATCTAACAAATCGCCATCTCGACGATCACCAGGGCCAGCAATGACGACAATTCGACGACCTTTCACTTCCAGCTTTGTGACCAAATCGCTCAGTTGCTTAACACCATCTGGGTTATGGGCATAATCTAAGATGACGCGGAAAGGATGTTCATCATAGACATTCATACGACCCGGTGCTTGGAAGAAGCTGGTATTAAAGGTGCGTAGACCATGGCGTATATCTTCTAATGATTTGCCAAGGCTATAAGCCAGCGCCGTAGCAAACATAGCGTTTTGCACATTGTGCATGGCTTTTCCTTCAAGTGTTGCAGGGATTAAATGCGTCCACAACAAAGGAATGTGAGCACCATTATCAAATATGGTGATCATTTCGCCGTTGATGCCTTTTTCTAGCACCACCGCTCGACCACCAGAGCGAATATGTTCACGCACCAAACCATGACCTATATTGAGGGTCACATAACAAATATTCTTCGCCTCAGTATAATCGGCCATTTTTAAACATTGTGGATCATCGGCATTTAAGATGGCGGTATCTGTGGCCACTTCGGTGACAATTCGTTTTACTTCCGCGAGCTGTTCCAAGGTATCAACACCATTCATACCTAGGTGATCACTTTGCACATTGAGTACCGCGCCTACATCACATTGGCGATAACCTAAACCCGCTCTTAAAATCCCCCCGCGAGCCGTTTCTAATACCGCAATATCCACCAAGGGATCTCTTAACACAATTTGTGAAGAAACTGGGCCCGTCATATCACCTTTAACGGACAAATGCCCATCAACATACACGCCATCGGTTGAGGTCATTCCCACCACATGCCCTGCGGTTTTCAGAATATGAGAAAGCATCCTAGAGGTCGTGGTTTTACCGTTAGTGCCGGTGATCCCGGCAATAGGAATTTTAGTTTGAGAGTTATTGGGAAATAGCATATCCATCACTTTTCCTGCCACATCTCTGGACTTTCCTTCACTGGGGGCAACATGCATTCTAAATCCGGGAGCTGCGTTAATTTCAACGATGCCCCCACCCACTTCTTTATAGGATTGAGTAATATCTGCGGTTAAAAAATCGACACCACCTACATCAAGGCCCACGGCATTTACCGCACGTTCTGCCATGGCTTTATTATCAGGATGCACCAAATCTGTCATATCAATAGCCGTTCCGCCTGTTGATAAATTGGCTGTCGAACGCAAGAAGAATATCTGATCTTTTTCTAAGACGCTGTTTTCCGTATAACCTGCTTCTTCTAACAGTCTTTTCGCTTGATTGTCTAATTCTAATTGCGTTAATACTTTTTCATGACCCACACCACGCAAAGGGTCTTGGTTCACTACATCAATTAACTCAGCCACCGTGCTTTTACCGTCGCCCACCACATGTCCCGGAACTCGTTTAGCTACAGCCACTAATTCGCCATTCACTACCAACATACGGTGATCTAATCCGGTTAAAAATGATTCCACTAACACGGCACGCCCTGTTCCATGCTCTTTGGCAAAATGGAAGGCCGTTTCTACTTGATCAGGCGCCATCAAATTAATGGAAACGCCTCGACCATGGTTGGCGTTTAAGGGTTTCACCACCACGGGATATCCAATTTTTTCTGCCGCTTGAACAGCTCGACCTTCTGAATACACCATATACTGCTTAGGCACAGGCAAACCTAAATCACTGAGCAGGTTATGGGTCTCTTCTTTATCACAAGAGATTTCTACGGCAATATGCTTAGTCTGACTGGTAATGGTGGCTTGAATACGCTGTTGATACTTTCCATGTCCAAACTGTACCAAACTGTATTCATTTAAACGTAACCAAGGGATATCACGCGCCTCAGCCGCGGCGACTAAAGATGCGGTACTTGGGCCAAATTCTTTCTTCTGTGCATAACGAATAAAATTAGAGAGTTCTTCTTCGAAATCAAAATCTGCATCCACAGCCGTATTTAGCGTTGGAACAATAGCCTTCGGAATTAAAGACAAAAGGAGTGAACGGGCAAGTTGTGCGGCTTCTAAGCCGACATCCCTTTGCTTATATTCAAACACCATATTGTACTGTCCAGCCTTGCCAGAACTTCGGGTTTTACCAAAGGTGACATCGGTACCCGCCAGGCTTTGTAGCTCTAGGGTGACATGTTCCCAAATATGCGCCATCCAAGTGCCTTCATTTTCCTTTAAACGTCGTATAAATCCACCAGACTCACCATAAGAGCAGCCGTGCTCAGCCAAACCCGGCAAGGCTTCAATTAAACCATGAATAAAAGATTCACCTAATTTAACAGAAGGATAATCCTCTAATACTCCAAGCTCCACGACATGGCGGATCACTGGGAATCGCGCATAAATATTGGGTCCGACATATACGTTTGTTGATAATATTTTCATAGATATCCTTCTGTTATTTTCTCTATCAGGTTTAATGGAGTACTTGAATTTTTGCAGGTGTGGCTTTTAATGTATTGAGATCAAAACTCGATCCATGGCTCAGCATATGCAATTTCAAACCAATCAGCGTAATGGCATCGCCTTCTTTGGCTTCTGCCATTGAACTATATTCTACTTCGGAAGGATCTACCACTGTCACACTACCACTTCCGACCACTTCAATCACACCGGCTGGGTCGATAAATGCAGCAGTGTCCTCACAAATACCGATGCCTGCCGCAAAAGGATTGTAAGAGACCGCCGAGAGTAATCGGCCTAGACGATTTCTTTGACTAAAATGTTGATCGACAATCACTTTATTGATCAATCCTAAACCTGGTGTAAGAGTCACTCCCTGCTCATTTGGTAGCGCGCCTGTTGGCCCGCCCGCAATCATATGTTCTGGCATAATGGCAGCGCCAGCGGAAGTACCAGCCACATGCACACCCGCTGCATTGGCACGGCGAATAGCTTGTGCAATGGGCGTCCCCCCTAAAATGGTTGAAAGCCTTAATTGATTACCGCCCGTCATAAAGATGCCCGTGCATTCTAAAATCTTAGCGGCATAGCTTTCATTTTGAGCATCTGCTCGGGTGTCAATGGTCAATGACTCGACGTCTTTCACGCCAAGCTTTTTAAATACGTCACAATAACACGCGCCGGTATCTTTAAGCTGAGAGGCTGTGGGAATAATGATAATACGAGCTTCTGTAGACCCACATAATTCGACAAATCTTTGCAAAACAATGGGCGCGTTAAACTTTTCTTCGCCACCACCAATTGGGATGACATAACCTCTTTCGGCTCCTTTTGCTATTTTAGCTGGGCACATATTGACCTCTTTGTTCTTCATGTTATTTTAAAGTTTGCCCATCTCGAACAAACCATTCCCCCCCCACCATAACATCTGTGAGCTGATGTTTTTGATCAAGCACAAGCAGATCGGCATCCTTACCCAACGCAATACACCCCTTGTTTTTCAAACGTAATAAAGTCGCAACATTGCTGGTAAATAAAGTAAGCACTAACTCCAATGGAAGAGCATAGTCTAATAGGCTTTGCAATGTTTGCAATAAGGTTTCTGAACTCCCCACATCCATATGAGTGATTTCACCCTGATGATTAAAACAAGGTAAACAACCACCACCATCAGAACTGACTGTCACCTGAGCAAGGGGCAGTTTTCTCTCCATCAATTTGAGAATGGCAGCATCCGCTTCCAACCCTGGCTCTGCCGTTCCTTTTGGGAAAGCGGTAATATCAATATAGCTACCTTTCGCCAGTAACTGACAACTATCTTCAAATAAATCTAAGTTTCGATTCACATGAGTTGGGTGAAAAACTCTGGCTGGAATCTCTGTTTCTTCAATGGCGCGATGGATCAGGCTTAACTTGCGATCTCCATCTCCAAGGTGAAAATGTATCACTCCTGCCTTACCGGTAATCAACCCGGAAACATGGGCATCACTGGCTAAACGTGCCACCTCATCAAAAGTGGGTTGGCTAGAGCGATGATCGCTAATAGCAAATTCACCAATACCTATCATGGGTTCGATAAACACCAAATCTTTTTTGGCGCTTCCCATAAGGGTGGTCAATGGATAATGATAACCTCCGGTCCAACAATAAGCAGACATCCCCTGTTCTCGTAACGCATAGACCCTAGATAAAAGATTAGCGCTGGAACGGGTGATATCATCAGTTCCAAGCAATCCCACCACGGTAGTGACGCCCACAGATGTAAACTGCTGAATCGGTACAGGCATCACCTGAGACGAAAATCCATTCTCTCCCCCACCTCCTGTAATGTGGGCATGACAATCAATAAAACCCGGCAACAACCTTTTTCCTGCTAAATCAATTATCTCAACACCCCAAGATGGGAGTACTTCGATAGGATTGTGACTAAGGCCAATAATTTTTCCTGATGCAATCAACACATCATGAATGCCTATATTTTCAGGAGAGTAGACCTGCGCATTTTTCAGCAAAATCAGGGAATAAAATGAATGACGGGACAATCGATCTTTCTCGTGTGACTAGGGTATTTTGAGATTGACACTCAAGCGTCTGAAAGTCAAATCCTATGCTTAAAATCATTCAATCTAGCAGATTCTATGACACTTATACCCTGATACTTGAAAATGCCTGTACCTGGCGAGGAAGCGATGATAATTAAAGGGTTATTCTCTTTGCAAACTTAACAACAAAGAGTAAAGTAGATTTTAACTCAAGATTTTTAGCAATTTTTTCACTGTCATATTACCGCGTAAAATGCTAAATCAATCCTTAAATATGACAACACAACTCAACAAAGGATGCCATTCTTTCAATCAGTTACAGCTCGTTTTTTGTTCAATACAGCTTTTTAAAAAAGAGTCACAGTGCTGTCATATTTACTCACTATAATAGTGACTTTCATCTAACTTGAGTCTGTTAGATAGTTAGCATGTTCAACTTAAACCTTCATTAGGATTTTATGTTCAATTTGGATACCAATGAATGACCGCTTCAGAAGAGTCAATTAACGGCATTAAGCAAACAATGTCCAAACGACAAAGAATCCTGATTGAGCAAGCCTTGGCAGTTCAACCTAAGCTGCCATTGTTAGTTGACCCAGCTCTGGCCCTTGACCCCGTTTCAGTATTAAAAATTGAAGATCTTATCCACAAATTCAAAAAAGACTACACCTTTGTAAAGGTTAGCCATAAGATACAACAATCTGCTGCTGTTTCTGATCTCTATATAGAGGTGATATGATTAAATAGGGTGATAACGAGCAAATTTTCACCCGCCCCAATACCAAACAAACTGCAGATTATGCAACAAGACAGCAAGACAGTATGGATAAAATAACCATAATAAACTCAACCAATCTCTATTCTATACATTTGAGGACAAATCATGGACAAAAGACAAATTAGCCAACATATTTCTAAACAATATAATGAAGAACTCGAAGATCTTCGTGAAAAAGTGCTCGCCATGGGCGGCATGGTCGAGAAGCAAGTAGAAGATGCTCTGCAATCATTGATAGATCTCAATGTTGAAGATGCTCAAATCATCATTGAAAAAGACGCTCAGGTAAACATGTTTGAGGTCAAGATTGATGAGGAATGTACTCAGGTACTGGCAAAACGTCAACCTGCTGCCAGCGATTTACGCCTGATTGTTGCCATTATCAAAACCGTTACCGATTTAGAAAGAATCGGGGATGAAGCAGAAAAAATTGCAAAAATGGCAGTGGCATTAGCCGAGGATGAACGCACTTTCTCACCTCAAAGGAATCACCTCAATTCACTCAATACCTTGGGTAAACATGTTATCGACATGATCAGATTGTCTTTAGATGCCTTTGCCAGAATGGACGTGGATGCCGCGATGGATGTCGCTCGATTAGAACTCAAAATTGATGATGAATATGTAGGACTTTCCAGACAATTAATTACCTATATGATAGAAGATCCACGCAGTATTTCTTCTATGTTAGATATCTCCTGGGCTGCTCGTGCTTTAGAGCGAATAGGTGATCATGCCAATAACATCGCTGAGTACACCATTTATTTGGTACAGGGTAAAGATGTACGCCATACCAGCATCGAACGAATGCAACAAATCGCTAATAATAAAAGAAAATAAAACTCACGAATACTGGAAGTTAAATATGTCGACAAAAATACTCATCATAGAAGACGAAGCCCCCATCCGAGAAATGCTTATTTTTGCATTACAAATGGAAGGCTTTGATTTTTTAGAAGCGAGCACCGCCGAGCAAGGACGCTCTGTGCTGAATCGATGTATAGAAGAGCATACAACATTGCCTGATCTTATCTTATTAGACTGGATGCTTCCAGGGGCTTCCGGTATTGACCTGGCTAAAAAACTCAAAAAGATCCCTGAGTTAGAGCTCATTCCCATTATTATTTTAACCGCCAGAGGAGAGGAGGATGATCGAATTAATGGACTCAATTCCGGGGCAGATGACTATGTCATCAAACCATTCTCTCCCAAGGAACTGATTGCACGAATTCATGCGGTTTTACGACGCCATAGCAAAAAGACTCCGACAGAACTCAAAGCAGGCAAGATTAGATTAGAACTGGGTGGACATAGAGTCTATATTGACGGCACAGAAACACATATTGGTCCAACAGAATTTAAACTCTTACAATTTTTACTAGAACATGCTGACCGTGTCTTCAGTAGAACGCAATTATTGGACGCTGTTTGGGGGCAACAAATAGCTGTGGAAGAAAGAACCGTTGATGTGCATATTTTACGTCTCCGTAAGGTACTCAAACAGGCTGGAAATCAAATCCAGACAGTGCGCGGTGCTGGTTATCGACTGTCGAAATAACCAATGATTTGTTGATCATACGGAGTAAACCATGAGTCCAATCCGCTTCGAAGTCAGTAAGCAACTCAGCATACTTGCAACTATTTTGGTGCTCTCTTGGCTGCTAGGCACCCTATTGAACCTTCTCACCCTAACCATGGTGAGTGCATTGTGTGGCTATATATATTGGCACGGCAGACAATTTATCCTGTTATACTCTTGGTTGTTGTCGGGTAGAAAGTCATCGATAAATGAAGGTTTGGGGCCATGGTACCCAATTACAGAAGCCATCTACCATTGGCATAGTGATACCAAAAAGAACAAGAAAAAACTCTTGTCTGTGATTAATGAATTTCGCCTATCTACCGATGCCCTTTACGAAGCAGTGGTTCTTATCGACATACAATCCGCCATCGTTTGGAGCAATAAATCCTCTAAAGCACTTTTAGGCTTTCACAAGAAAAAAGATGTCGGCACGCGAATTACTCATTTAATACGTCATCCAAAATTTATTCAGTATTGGGATAACGAAAACTTCACCGATCCTTTACTGCTCCCTTCCCCCATTTCCACAGATCTTTGGTTAAGCATCCAGATAACGCCCTATTCTGCCGGGCAGAAATTACTGGTTGCCCGCAATGTCACCAGACTCAATCGCTTAGAACAAATTCGTCAGGACTTTGTTTCTAATGTATCTCATGAACTCAGAAGCCCACTTACCGTTATCAATGGTTATTTAGAGACATTAGATGGAATAGATAACATTACACCCAAGCAATTATCCCATGTTGTTCAGCAAATGCTTAGCCAAGGTAAGCGCATGAAACACATCGTTGATGAGCTACTTTATCTTGCAAGAATAGAAAATACACAACAACCCATTACTACAAAAAAAATAGCCATGAACACATTGCTTGCTTCATTAAAACAAGAAGCACAAGCTTTATCTGGCGAAAGTATGCATCAAATTTCTGTTCATATTCAATCCAACAAATCCTTATTGATCCATGAAAAAGACGCTTACAAGATATTCTCCAATCTAGTCTTTAATGCCGTGCGCTACACTTCACCTGGAAAATGCATAGATATCAAATGGGAAGTCAAAAAAGATGGTGGTTATTTTTCTGTATCTGATGAAGGAATAGGCATTGCCGCACAAGATATTTCTCGCTTAACAGAAAGATTTTATCGCGTTGATCCGGGACGCTCTCGAGACGCTGGCGGGACCGGTTTAGGACTAGCCATTGTTAAACACAGTTTGGAAAGATACCTGTCATCCTTAGTGATTACCAGTGAATTAGAGAAAGGTAGCACTTTCACTTGTCATTTTCCAAAGGATTTAATCCGCTAAACTCGTCGTCATCATAAATTCCAAGGTGAAACCATTTACTGTATACTCAGTCTAATGTTGCGTCTATACCAATAACCTAAGATTAATATGTTCCTATCTAAAAAATTCAGCGCTATCAAAAGTTCATTTTTGATATTCTTCCTATCCCTATTTTATACCCTTCTTTACAACCAAACCTTTTACCAAAAAGTGTTAGAAATCTATCCATTTGGTTTCAGCAATATTATTTTTCTGCTAGCACTAACCCTCGTAACAATTGGTTTGCTTAATATATTATTAGCATTAGTTTGTTATCGCATCACCATCAAACCTGTCTTAATACTGCTCACTTTAATTTGCGCATCTTCAGCCTATTTTATCGATACTTATAAGGTGATAGTCGATGAAAGTATGATAGATAATATATTTAAAACAGATTTGGCAGAAGTGGCTGATTTAATGACTATGAAATTTGTACTTTACATGCTGCTTTTAGGTTTATTACCCGCTTTTGTTATTTATAAGACGCCAATAAAATTTACTTCATTTCGTCAGGCTGTCATTGAAAAATCAAAATTATTTGGCTTTTCCTTAGTGATAATTATCATTTCTCTCTTAATTCAAGGTAGCTATTTTGCTTCTTTTTTTAGAGAACATAAAACCATTCGCTTCTATTCCAATCCTACCTATGTCATTTACTCTTTAGGAAAGTATGCCGCCAAGTTTTATCATACAGAATCGACAGCCTACCAACAAATTGGTAAAGATGCTGTCCAAATTACCCATTCTACACCTCATAAAATCATGATCTTGGTGATAGGTGAAACGGCTAGAGCCGACCATTTCTCTTTGAATGGTTATGACAGATTAACCAACCCTCAACTGCAAATGCAAGATATCATCAACTTCGATAATGTGTGGTCATGTGGTACTTCTACAGCAACCTCGGTTCCTTGCATGTTTTCTTTTTCTACTCGTGATAACTACCAAGCGGCCAAAGCACTCAACACTGATAATATTTTGGATGTTTTGAACCGAGCAGGTATAGATATTTATTGGTTAGACAATAATTCCGATTCAAAAGGTGTTGCTGATCGTGTGCACTACGAAAATTTTAAAACGCGCGATAACAACGCTATTTGTAATCCAGAATGCCGTGATGAAGGTATGTTAAGCCGTGTAAATGAACTGTTGGCGAGTCAAACCGATAAAGACATGCTGATTGTGTTACACCAAATGGGTAATCATGGGCCTGCCTATTACAAACGCTATCCAAAGTCATTTGAAAAATTCACTCCCTTATGCGAAACCAATCAACTTGACCAATGTTCACAAGAAAGTATTATTAATGCCTATGACAACGCCCTTCTCTACACAGATTATTTTTTGCATAAGAGCATTGTATTACTAAAACAATATTCTGCGAATTTCCAAACGGCTTTACTCTATGTGAGTGATCATGGGGAATCACTGGGCGAAAATAATATTTACCTACATGGACTTCCTTACTTCATTGCTCCCGATGCACAAAAACATGTCCCTATGTTAATGTGGTTTAGTCCCAATTTCGCAGTTCAATTAGATAAAATTATTAACCAACGTCATGGGCAATTAAGTCATGATAACCTCGTACATACATTACTAGGAATATTCGATGTCAACACGGCTCTTTATCAAGAAGAACTGGATATCACTCATGAAAATTAATTCATTATGGTTATGTGTTATCACATTAATTGGCGTTATTCTGTTATTTGAATTGACTTCACTGGATCTTTATTTCCAGGATTTTTTTTATAATTTCCAAACTCATCAATGGGTAATAGATCGAAACGAACGTATTTCAAAATTATTTTTTTATACCGGTGTTAAAAAACTCTTCATCTTTCTACTTTTATGTTTAGTACTTAGTTTGATATTTTTACGTAAAAACCCCGTCATTTTGAAATACCGACAGGGATTAATTCTGGTGTGTCTTTCAGCCGTTGTCATCCCCCTTTTTATTGGAGGGCTAAAAAGCATCACCAATGTCCCCTGTCCGAGAGATATAGAGCATTATCAGGGTACATACCCCTATGTTCGTCTATTGGACAAATATCCTGCTAACTTCCATCAAACTAAAAACATTAAGTGTTACCCGGCAGGCCATGCATCTGGTGCATTTGCCCTACTTTCACTCTATTTTTTATTTAAAACAACCAGAAATAGAAGAATTTCCTTAGGAATAGTGATGGGTTTAGCATGGAGTATGGGCAATTATAAGATGCTCATTGGAGATCACTTTTTTAGTCACACTTGGGTGACGATGAACCTAAGCTGGATCATTATTTTATTATTGAAACGAATCTTAGAATCTCAAAGATTCAACTTCAATTTCATGCCTAATTGCGAGGAATAGCCCATAGAGACATGCGCTATTTTATGCTGTTGATCCAAGATATAATAGGTTGGAAATCCTTTGATTAGATAAGCTTGGCTTACGTTAGGTCCGCCCAATAAAACCGGGAAGGTTAAATCATGTGTGGTTTTATATTTTTTAACGATCTCAACAGACTCCCAGTCTAGGGCGATTGCCACAACAGATAGCTTTTGGTGATCCGTTTCTTCATATAAGTTTTGTAAATTACCCATACTTAGTCGACACACCCCACACCAAGTAGCAAAAAAATAAACCACAGAATTTTTAGCATTTAAGTCATTGAGAGAATAGCGTACGCCTTCTGTACTGACTAATGAAAAATCTGGTGCTTTAGTTGATCCATTGCTGGGTAACAATCCACGTTCTTGCCATAGAGTGACTAAATAATACAGTATAACAAATAATGCAATTTGAAATGCCCAAGAGAAAACAGATTTAAGCCATGGTTTCGATTCAAGAAATGAAAATTGCATTATTTGTTTTGACCTATCTTGCTTAGGTGAACACGAGATCCGTGATACTTGGAAATAAGGAGAAATGTTTATATACATTTAACCAGAGAGCGTATGACAAAGATCAAAAAAAAAGCCACTTTAAAGTGGCTTTTCATGAGAAGCTTATTAAGCATCAATTTCTTCGATAACTTCTTCAGCTTCTTCTATGATAGGTCTATCAACTAATTCAACAATAGCCATTGGCGTTTTGTCACCAGTTCTAAAACCACACTTTAAAATGCGGATGTAACCACCAGGTCGTTCTGTGTAGCGTGGGCCTAAATCAGAAAATAATTTTCCGACGATGGCTTTGCTACCCATACGACTCATAGCTAGTCTTCTGTTGGCTACAGAATCTACTTTAGATAATGTAATCAATGGTTCAGCTACACGACGCAATTCTTTCGCTTTAGGTAAAGTTGTTTTAATAATTTCATGTTCAAACAAAGAAACTGCCATGTTCTTGAACATTGCTTTTCTGTGTGAACCTGTTCTACTAAATTTACGACCACTTTTACGATGACGCATTTGTCTATCCTTTAAAACATAAACGGTGTTGACCGTTTGCTATTAATACTTGCTTAGTCTTGCCTTCTACTTTTCTGGTAGATTTGCTGGAGGCCAGTTTTCTAAACGCATTCCTAAAGACAATCCTCTTGAAGCAAGCACATCTTTAATTTCAGTTAATGATTTCTTACCTAAATTAGGTGTTTTCAGTAACTCAACTTCTGTACGTTGCATTAAATCGCCAATAAAATGAATGTTTTCAGTTTTTAAACAGTTTGCAGAACGTACTGTTAATTCTAGATCATCCACAGGGCGCAATAATATTGGGTCAACTTCAGGTTCTTCTCTAACCGGATCAGAGGTTCCTTCATCTTGCAATTCCACGAAAGCACTTAATTGTTGTTGCAAAATTGTTGCGGCTTGACGAATTGACTCATCTGGTTCAATCGTTCCGTTAGTCTCAATTTCTAAAACTAGACGATCTAAGTTGGTACGTTGTTCAACACGAGCAGATTCAACTTTATAAGCAACTCTGTTAAGAGGGCTATAGCTTGCATCTAACTGTAAACGACCAATTGTACTATTACCATCATCTGTTCTACGGCTAGAAGCAGCTTCATAACCACGGCCACGACGTACAGTAATTCTCATATCCAATGAACCACCGTTAAGGTGAGCAATAACATGAGTTGGATTAACAACATCTACACCAGCTTGTTCATCAATATCAGCTGCAGTAATAACCGCGTTACCAGATTTTTTGAGAGTTAAAACTGCTTCGTCCTTGTCTTCCAAACGTATGGCTAATTCTTTCAAGTTTAATAGAATATCCATGACATCTTCATGCACACCTTCAATAGAAGAGTATTCATGGAGTACACCACTGATTTCAACTTCAACAACAGCACAGCCAGGCATTGAAGAAAGTAATATCCTTCTTAGGGCATTACCTAAGGTATGCCCATACCCTTGTTCAAATGGTTCCAAGATCACAGTTGCATGATTCGGCTTCAGTTTTTCAACCTTAATTTGACGGGGACGTAAAAATTCTGCATCAGAATTTTGCATGTTAAATCTCTCCCTTTAGATTACTTAGAGTACAATTCGACAATCAGGTTCTCATTGATCTCAGAAGGCAGATCAGTACGCTCTGGAGGATGTTTAAAAACACCTTCCATTTTCTTCTCATCAACTTCAACCCAATTTGGATGTTCTCTGTGTGCTGCCATTTCAAGAGCCGCTTTAATACGATCTTGTTTTTTAGCTTTTTCACGTACAGAAATCACATCTTCGGATTTAACTAAGTAAGAAGGAATATTAACCGCTTTGCCGTTGACTAGAATGGATTTATGAGACACCATTTGTCTGGCTTCTGCACGCGTTACACCAAATCCCATTCTATAGACAACGTTATCCAGCCTACGTTCAAGAAGTTGTAACAAGTTCTCACCTGTTGATCCCTTCAAACGAGCAGCTTCTTTATAATATTTAACAAATTGACGCTCTAAAATACCATAAATACGCTTTACTTTTTGCTTTTCACGTAATTGAAGACCATAGTCAGATAAACGACTACGAGCTGCACCATGCTGCCCTGGTGGCGTTTCAATGTTACATTTTGAATCAATAGAACGCACACCTGATTTGTGGTACAAATCTGTACCTTCACGACGTGCTAATTTTAATTTTGGACCACGATATCTTGCCATTACTTTATTCTCCGTAACCCTTAAACACGACGCTTCTTAGGTGGACGACACCCGTTATGTGGAATAGGTGTCACATCAGTGATGTTGTTTACTTTGAAACCTGCTGAATTTAATGCACGAACAGCTGATTCACGACCAGGTCCAGGACCCTTTACGAATACATCGACGTTTTTCATGCCCATTTCTTTAACGACATCAGCAGCACGACCCGCAGCAACCTGTGCAGCAAATGGTGTACTCTTTCTTGAACCACGGAAACCAGATCCACCAGCCGTTGCCCAAGATAATGCGTTACCTTGGCGATCAGTAATAGTTACAATGGTATTATTAAATGAAGCATGTATATGCACAAGTCCTTCGGATACTTGCTTCTTTACACGCTTAGTTGTTCGTGATGGTGTCTTTGCCATTTTATATATCCCGAATTGCTAAATTAACGCTTGATAGGCTTGCGAGGTCCCTTACGGGTACGCGCGTTGGTTTTTGTACGTTGTCCACGTAGCGGTAAACTACGACGGTGACGTAAACCACGGTAACATTTGAGATCCATCAAGCGTTTAATATTGATAGAAATCTCTCTTCGCAAGTCGCCTTCCACTGCCAATTTAGCAACTTCTGTTCGAATCTTTTCAATCTCGTCTTCTGACAATTCTTTTATCTTGATAGAAGGTGAAACGCCTGTCTGTTCACAGATCAAACGGGCCGTCTGTCTTCCAATGCCGAATATGGCAGTTAAGCCAATTTCTGCGTGTTTATGATCTGGTATGTTTATGCCTGCTATACGGGCCATTATGCCGAACTCCTAATGGAATACTGGGTCTATCCGCTAAAGGGCGCACATTCTAGCGCCCTATTTGCTAAAAATCAACCAATTAAAAAACAGTATCGCTACTGTTAAACCATTTACCCTTGACGCTGTTTGTGTCGTGGGTCAGAACAAATCACTCGAACAGAACCATGTCTGCGAATGATCTTACAGTTCCGGCATATTTGTTTTACTGATGCGCGGACTTTCATTTTGTATTCTCCTGTTGTAACAATGCCGTTTGAAGTCTTTTAACGGATTTGCCCAGCTGCCCCGATGTTTTTGAAATTCGCTTTTTTCAGTAAGGTATCATACTGTTGCGACATCAAATGAGACTGCACTTGAGACATAAAATCCATAATAACCACGACGATAATCAATAATGATGTTCCACCAAAGTAGAATGAAACATGTGCCCAAACATTTAATGCAGTTGGTAATAAACAAACTGCTGTCATATAAAGCGCACCCACTAATGTCAATCGAGTTAATATTTTATCAATGTGACGTGCTGTCTGCTCACCTGGACGTATGCCCGGAATGAACGCACCTGACTTCTTCAACTGATCTGCCGTATCACGTGGGTTGAAAACCAACGCAGTATAGAAGAAACAGAAGAATATGATCAAAGATGCATATAAAAGAATATACAATGGTTCAGATGGCTGTAATAACACACTAACAGCTCTCAACCAACTGAGATATTCAACTTGCCCGAACCATTGTGCAATGGTTCCTGGGAAAAGAATGATACTTGAAGCAAAGATTGCTGGAATGACTCCAGACATATTCACTTTAAGTGGTAAATGTGAACTTTGTGCTGCAAACTGCTGACGTCCTTGCTGCCTTTTCGCGTAGTTAATCACGATTCGACGTTGACCTCTTTCGACGTAAACGACGAAAGCGGTTACAAGAACAGCAATGATGCCGATAGCTAACACAACTAACAGACTCATTTCACCTTGTCTTGCTTGCTCAAAAGTTGTGCCGATAGCGCCTGGCATACCAGAAACAATACCAGCAAAAATAATCATACTGATACCATTCCCTATACCACGTTCGTTAATTTGTTCACCTAACCACATGATGAACATGGTTCCTGTGACCAAACTAACTGTTGCAGTTAGGGTAAAACCAAAACCTGGGTTAATGACTAAACCAGAATTTGGGCCTGCCATTCCAGGAAAATTAATCGCAATACTAAATGCTTGAATTGTGGCTAATACCACAGTTGCATAACGGGTAATTTGATTAATTTTCTTACGTCCTGTTTCACCTTCTTTCTTAAGCTGTTGTAGTTTTGGCTCAACATAGCCTAAGATTTGGATGATAATAGATGCTGAAATATATGGCATGATACCTAAAGCAAAAATACTCGCTCGACTCATTGCTCCACCGGAGAACACATTGAACATTGCTAGCAATGTACCTTGTTGTTTTTCCATCAATGCCGCTAGAACTGAACCATCGATCCCAGGGACTGGAATGTATGAACCAATTCGATAAACAATGAGAGCCCCTATTAAAAAGAACAATCGTTGTTTAAGTTCAGCGAGACCTTTGTTGGATGAAGGCGCTTGAGCGCCTCCTCTTGGAGCTTTAGCCATGAATTAAGCCTCTACTTTTCCGCCAGCGGCTTCAATTGCTGCTTGAGCACCTTTGGTGATACCTACACCTTGAATGGTATAGGCTTTATCAACGGTTCCTGAAAGCATAATTTTAGCAAATTTGACGTTATTGTTAATGATGCCAGCACGGCGTAAAGTCATTAAATCAACAACTTCTCCCTCAATCTTTGCCAATTCAGACAAACGTACATCTGAGCTTACTAAAGACTTACGAGATACAAAGCCGAATTTTGGTAGGCGAATTTTCAAAGGCATTTGACCACCTTCGAAACCGACTCTATGGTAACCGCCAGAACGTGAATGCTGACCCTTATGACCACGGCCACAAGTTTTACCTAAAGTTGAACCGATTCCTCGACCTACTCTTTTTGCAGAAGGTTTTGAACCTTCCGCTGGAGATAGACTATTTAAATGCATTGTTTAATCCTCTACCTTTACCATGTAGTAAACAGCATTAACCATACCGCGAACTGATGGTGTATCTTCAAGCTCTACAGTGTGTCCAATACGCTTCAATCCTAAGCCTACTAATGTAGCTTTGTGCTTAGGGATTCGTCCAATACTAGAACGAGTTTGTGTAATTTTTAATGTTTTTTTAGGCATAATATTAATCCAATATTTCTTCGACTTTCAGTCCGCGTTTTGCGGCAACTGATTCGGGTGAAGCCATATTTTTTAATGCGTCAAAAGTTGCACGCACAACGTTAGTTGGGTTTGTTGAACCAATTGTTTTTGCCAAAACATTTTGTACACCCAATACTTCCAATACAGCACGCATTGCACCACCAGCAATAATACCAGTACCTTCAGAAGCAGGTTGCATATAAACAACGGATGCTCCATGGCGGCCTTTGATTGGATGTTGGGTAGTATGACCGCCTTTCAAGTCGACTGTGATCATATTTCTTTTGGCTGCTTCCATTGCTTTTTGGATCGCGATTGGCACTTCACGTGCTTTACCGCGACCAAAACCAACTTTACCATTTCCGTCACCGACAACTGTTAAAGCGGTAAAACTAAAAATTCGACCACCTTTTACAACTTTGGCAACACGATTAACATTAACCAATTTTTCGATGTAGCCTTCGGCGTTTTCAGATTCTCTAGCCATCTTCATAATCCCCTAGAATTTCAAGCCGTTTTCACGGGCTGCATCAGCCAAAGCCTGTACTCGGCCATGGTATTTAAAACCAGAACGGTCAAAAGCAACGTCAAGAACGCCAGCTTCAACAGCACGTTTGGCGACAGCGGCGCCTACTGCTTTAGCGGCATCAATGTTGCCAGTATATTTGAGTTCTGCTGCAATGCTTTTTTCTGTGGTATTTGCAGAAGCTAAAACATTACCATTTGTGCCACAAACAACTTGAGCATAAATATGACGAGGAGATCTGTGGATCACTAGTCTATTTACAACAAGTTCTTTCATTTTCATGCGGCTGCGCTTAGCACGGCGCAACCTTGCGGTTTTCTTATCCATGCTCTACCCCTTATTTCTTCTTCGCATCTTTACGACGCACGTTTTCATCGAAATATCGTACACCTTTACCTTTATAAGGCTCTGGTGGACGGTAAGCGCGTATATCTGCTGATACTTGACCTACAAGTTGCTTATCGATACCCTTAACAACAACTTCTGTGTTGGTAGGTGTTTCAATGCTAATACCTGCTGGGATCGGGTAAAGAACAGGGTGAGAGAAACCTAAAGTAAGATTCAAATCTTTCCCTTCTACTTTGGCACGATAGCCCACGCCGACTAGTTGTAATTTTTTCTCAAAACCTTTAGAAACACCTTCAACCATGTTTTTGACCAGGTTGCGCATGGTTCCAGCCATTGCTAGAGTGGTTCCTGAATTTTTATTTCCAAACTTAATTTCATTATTGTCTAAAACGACTGTAACTGATGCGTGAACATCACGTTCTAA
>PCTP01000018.1 GCA_002770795.1 Gammaproteobacteria bacterium CG22_combo_CG10-13_8_21_14_all_40_8
AATCTACTACAGAATTGGCGTGAAGGCTTGGTTTCCTTAGTGGCTTATTCAAATGATGGCTATGTGATTGCCCCTTTAACGGATGACACACAAACAATTATTAATTTGATTCCCGTCCTTGATCCTAGCATTATGCCCGGGCAAGGTTCAGCTGTTGATAAAGGGATTGAACAAGCGATTGAATTACTCAATCAAGCTGGATTTCATGATGGTGATATCTTATTAGTTACTGATGGTATTAGCGCCAAGAGATTGGATAAAATTAACGATATTCTTGATGGTAAACCTTATCGATTAAGCGTGATAGG
Source organism: Gammaproteobacteria bacterium CG22_combo_CG10-13_8_21_14_all_40_8 (assembly GCA_002770795.1). Classification (GTDB taxonomy): domain Bacteria; phylum Pseudomonadota; class Gammaproteobacteria; order Enterobacterales; genus 21-14-all-40-8. The sequence continues at coordinate 309 of PCTP01000018.1, forward strand.
TATAGGATCTATTGAAGGCGCACCTATCCCAAATTCTGACACGGGACAATTCACCACAGATGCATCTGGCGCTATTATTATTGCGAAATTAGATGAAAGCAACTTAAAGACGTTAACGATCCATCAGAGAGGTCTTTATCAAAAAGCCACTGCGACTGATGATGATGTTAATCTTTGGCTTAATCTTATTAACACCAATGATCCCAGTACATTCTCTCAATTGAAAAATCAACAAGTTACCCAATGGCTAGATATGGGGGCCTATTTTTTATGGCCTCTATTATTCATAGTGGCTTACTTTTTCCGTCAAGGTGTTTTATTTAGCTTTTTATTGATCAGTATCTTTAGCCTTCAATCCCACAAAATATACGCCACCAACACGCCAGATAAACTAGAACAATCAAAACCTCCGCTGCAAGCAGAAAAAAGCAACGAGCCCTCTTCCTTAGAAAAAATCTGGAATGCTCTCTGGTATAAACAAGATCAGCTTGGCGACAAGGCGCTAAAAAATGACGACTTTGATAGTGCTTTAAAATATTTTGATAAGCCATTAGATAAAGGCAATGCGCTTTATCGTGCAAGGAAATATGATGAAGCCAATGAAACCTATGCCAAAGCCTCTGGTGCCATTGCAAGATACAATCAGGGCAATGCCTTAGCACAACTTCAAAAATACGATGATGCCATTCAATCTTATGAGGAGGCCCTTAAAGAAAAGCCCGAATTTCCACAAGCCAAGAAAAATATTGAAATCGTTAAGGCTTTAAAAAAACAACAACAAAATAAAGAAAACAAAGACAATAAAGACAATAAAGATCAAAAGAACAAACAGGAGCAACAAAAGGACCAGAGTCAACAACAAGATCAAAAAGACAATAACATGCAAAAAAATAATGACGAACAAAATACGCAGCAACAAGATCCTAAAAAAGATCAGCAAGATAATGATCAATCACAAAATAAAGATGACAAAGATAAAAATGCAGATAAAGACAGAGAACAGAATAAAGAACAACAAGCTAAGCAAGCTGATGATCCAAAAGATCAAGATAAAAAAGATGTTCAGTCTTTAAATAAAGATAAAGATAAAGATCTTAAAAACCAACAAGAAGAAAACATCAAGCAATGGTTAAGACAAATACCAGACGATCCTGCCATTTTGTTAAGAAACAAATTGAAAGTAGAACAGAATCGTCGTGCACCCTCCACCACGCCGTCTAAAGAGGAACAAGAATGGTAAGAAAATTATTTTCTTTTTGTTTATTGTTGTGTGTCGGCATTCTGCCTGTGATGGCAAAAGTCACAGCAACTTTGGATAGAACCACCGTTAAAGTGGACGAAACGATGACGCTCGTTATAAACAGTGACTCACCGTTGAACGCCTCACCTGATTTGTCCGTTATGCCCGATAAAATCCAGGTTTTACAACAAATGCAATTTTCAAACTCTCAATATATTAATGGACAGAGAACCTATAAAGGTGGCTGGCAAATCCAACTGATTGCCGTCGATCAGGGTGTAACTCAAATACCTTCCATTCAGGTGGGCAATGAATCGACCCAACCAATTGATGTGCATATCTTGCCAAGTAACAATGCAAATCAGGGAGAGCTGAAACCTTTCTACCTGGAAGCCGAACTCTCCAATCCAAATCCTTTTGTGCAAGAGCAAACAGTTTTAACCATCAAAGTTCACTCCGACGCCGATATCGATAATGCACAAATTAAAGCCCCCTCTATCTCAAATGCATTTATTACACCTTTAGGTACTCCTGCCCAATATGTCACCCGTGAACAAGAGACTCTTTACAGAATTTGGGAATTCAAATATAGCATCGCCTCGCAAACTGCTGGAACGCTCCAAGTTCCCTCTTTTATCTTTCAAGGTGACAAGATCATTCGACACCGTACCCGAGGTCCACTTTCACTACTATCCCCACAAACAAGACCGGTTCAATTAAAAACGAAAGCACTGGACTTAACCATTAAGCCTGCAAAAGATCTGTCTACAACTTGGCTTCCAGCACAACATCTAACTTTGGAAAGTTACTGGAGACCTCCATTCAAAAAATTAAAAGTCGGAGAGCCTGTCACCAGAATCATTGAGATTAAAGCCAAAGGCTTAGATGCAGCACAACTTCCAGAATTTAAAATGGAACCCATTGATGGTTTATCTTGGTTCCCTAATCAAGCCATTCGTAACAATAAAATAGAAAACGGACAGATTGAGGGATCGGTCTTGCAACGTATAGCACTTATGCCCAATAAAGCGGGTCACTATACATTGCCAGCACTTAATGTACGTTGGTGGGATCTCCAAACCAATAGTTTTAAAACAGAAACTATGGATGCATTAGAAGTCGATGTCACAGGCATTCCCATTATAAATCCGGTAACTCAACAGGATATTAGTCATCCACTTGGCCTAAAGCCTGTTGCTGTTCAAAATGCCGAGTTGATGGAGAAAAACTCTCAACAACTCCTTATTTGGCGCGCTATCGCGATAACAACAATGCTACTTTGGGTACTCACAATGTTAGCTTGGCGTATCAGTACATCTAAAAAGTCTTCTTTAGACAGCGTTGAGCCAAATGCTATTCCAAGCAGGAATGAGCCAATTTCATGGAAAAAGCTCGCTAAACTCATAGCAAAAAAATCACCTCTGGAAGCTTATAATTTGCTAAAACATAACCTCCCTGAAAAAATTACAAATATTGAAAATCTTATGGAAATTCTCAGAGATAATGGCGAAAATGAATCAGCGTCCCTTATTCAGGAACTCTCAGAAATGGTATACTCTAAAGAACAGCAACCCAAAATCAACCCTTTATTGGTAGATTGTATTGCTGCATTGGAAACTCAACTCAATCGACATAAAAAATCAGCGAATCAAGATTATAAAAATATCATAAACCTCTATACACAGGATAAATAAAATGAATTTCAAAAACACCAAAGCCATTGTGAGCGGTGGAGCTTCGGGCTTAGGATTAGGACTGGTTCAAGCCATCATTGCCCAGGGTGGCCAAGTTGCCATTTTAGATATTAATGATGAGCAGGGTTTAAAGCTAGAAAATGAATTAGGTTCACAGGTTAAATTTTATAAAGTTGATATCACTAAAGAAGACCAAGTTGATCAAGCTGTGGATGCTGCTTGTGCGCTTTTCTCTGGCTTAAACCTAGCGGTAAGTTGCGCTGGTATTTTGGGTAATGGAAAACTTTTAGGCAGAAATGGTCCCATGGCTTTAGACTTCTTTAAGAAAGTAGTTGATATTAATCTTATTGGTTCATTTCTATTAACCAGAGCTGCGGCAAGAATTTTTGTAGAACAACCCGAAAATGCTCAAGGCGAAAGAGGTGTTATCGTACATACAGCTTCTATAGCAGCTTATGAAGGTCAATTAGGACAGGTTGCCTATTCAGCGACTAAATCGGCGATTGTAGGTATGATTCTCCCTCTAGCTAGAGAACTTTCAAGAAGTGGCATTCGCATAATGGCGATTGCTCCAGGGATGTTTGGCACGCCAATGCTCAATAATGTCACGGATGATATTAAAGAAAAACTCTGTGCAAGCGTCCCCTTCCCCGCTCGCTTTGGCACAGTAGAAGAATATGCAGCAATGGTGGACACCATTGTAGGAAACCAAATGTTAAATGGTAGTGTTATTCGATTAGATGGTGCTGCCAGACTCCAATAGATTTTCTATCAGCAAAAAAAAACCTGAGATTAATCTTCAGGGTTTTTTGATTTAAAATTTTTTTATTCTTATTCTACTGAATCAACCTTATCATATCCTTGTGATTCAAGTTCATCATTCACGCAACTCAATACGTATTTAGACTTGTCCTCATCTGCAACTTGGTCTTCTTTAGCATAATTTTCACACTGAGTTTTAGCATTATTAATCACTTCTTTTGGTGCTGGATTTGAAGGTTCATCAGCATTTACATGGCTAACAAAACCCATTAAAGCGACTAAAAGAATACTTATCAATTTAATTTTCATTTTTGTTCCTAGAGGTTTATTAAAGGGGACTGAAAGAAAATGCAAATTATCATTAACAGGCTCAATTCACCAACAAAATGTTTTATCATTGAAAACAAAATATATTTATGGGCGTTGGCTGAGATATTTAGCAATAATAATGATGTACATTCGCACTCCACTCGTTTTGGAGGAGATCTGCACCTGTCCCAAACCAACGTACCTTCTTGCCTGGCTTCGCCCGCTTCGCATGGCGAAGCTTGGGCTGCGGCACTATTCCGATCTAAAGGCCGGGATCTAAAACCTATCCTTGCTGGAAAATGCTGCGAAGCTTCTGTCGTGGTCAATACATCAGAATGAATGCAGTCAAATTAAACGCCTATTCACTCATCAGGCACAAAAAAAATGAAGAAATTTAAGGTTATCTTTTTTCTTCCATCAGGCCAATAAGATTTCCATCAGGATCCTTTAAAAAACTTGACCATAAATCATGATCAGGAAACTTGGCCACCAGTTGAGGTAATCGTTCAGAAACGGCATTGAGTTGGACTAATTGTTGGTGAGTAGACTCAATATCAGGAACCTGAAAATAGAGGATAGAATTATTTCCAACAATCCCAGCACCCAGTGGGGTTGTCAACATCAGGCGGATACCATTAGCGTTCAAGAAGGCCAGATTCCCTCCTGCACGAAACAAGAACTCTAACCCTAAGATATCGCGATAAAAAGTTAAGGCCAGATCCACATCACTAACGGTAATCGCTATCTGTTTAATAACACTGAGTTGAATACTTGGCCTATTAGAACTCATTGATTGTGTTCGATAAGTTAATAAAGGTGTCTTGTTCTAGGTTGAAGTAATTTTTTTCTAATCGCAATCACGGCCGTGGCTAAATTAGAATTGTACTTGAAACAACTTTTGGGCTTAATTGATTTTTTAATCAACCCATCCCAATCTTTCCACTGATTATAGATGTTTTTATCTTCAGGATCTTCGTACATAAAATCTGATGCCATAGGAATATACATATTTATCTCCAATTACTTTGTTGTAGATATATTAAAACATGGCAATCTGAATTAAATAGGGTTTAATTGTGGCGAAAATGTGGCTTTTAACACCTTTGCCTAAATGGGTCGGCTGTATGACTAGACTTGAGTACTCAGAACCAGCAATTCTCGGCAAATCTAATTCCCCCCCAGAACTAAAGGGCTAAAACTACCCACGCAATATATTGGCAATATATTGGGACAGTCAAGAATTAAAAACATAAAAATGTAGCCGATTAAAAATGTCTAAATGGAAATGAACCTGTTCAGAACCCACTTAAGCT
>PCTP01000175.1 GCA_002770795.1 Gammaproteobacteria bacterium CG22_combo_CG10-13_8_21_14_all_40_8
TGGAATTATCGACCTTGCTCGGCCGCACACCCCATGGATGGATTTTAAATTAGAGAGAGGGCATATCCATATTCCTATTGAGATTATGGGTAAAAAAGGAACCGCCATTTTAGATTCTGGTGCTGGAATAAATGGGATAAGCCCCGATATGCTTGTGAAGTTTGGCGATCAGTTTCGTCGGGATAGTAAGATGCGTATTCAAGGGGTTTATGGCACTGAAAAGAAGCAAGTCTATTCGCAAATTCCTGTGAAAATGTTTGGTGAGACATTTACCCTCGATAAATTTGTGGAAGGTAACTTCGGTAGTGCAGATGTGCTTTTAGGGCTTTCATTTTTTAGGGCGTTTGTTGTTCAAATAGATTATCCACATTCTAAATTAAGAATGATGACCAGAGATGCTTTGGATATGTCACATTTATCTAATGTGCCCATGAAAAAGAACCCCAGTACTTTATTGCCATTAGTTAAAGTGGATATCAATGGTTCTGGTAATATTTGGTTGACCTTTGATACGGGGAATGCTGGCGGGATTTTATTGAATGATAAAGCGATGTCATATTTGGGACTGACACCTAAGAAAAATGAAGAAAGAAAAATTGGTGTAAGTGCAGGTATGAATTCAACGTTTGCTCTCAATGAATTGTTTACATTAAACAGTGTAAAAATTGGCCCTTTTGAATTAGAAAACGTACAGGGTACTCATGCCTTGTCTGGGCAGAAGAATAATATGGATAATCATGGGGGGGGTAATCGACTTTCATCTCGAAACGGGAAATCAAGTTTGGGGTTGCTAGGGTTTGATGTTTTGAAGCATTTTGTGGTCACTATAGATTACTCTAAAACCCTCTTAAACCTATCTCTACCTGATGAGTAGGCAATCGACAATCCAAGCATATGTTGCATTTTGATGTGGTACAGGTATTTGGATAATGCTCAATGGCTGGATAGGCCAACTATCCAGCCATTGAGCAATTCAACAATGCAACGATACGATTTTAATCTAACCAAAAAACGCACTGGCAGCCGCTTCCGGTATTTTGACATGGGTGATTTTTGCTTTTTGCAAAAGTTGCCAATAATAGCGATATGTGGCGCGGTCATGCAGTTCGCCCTGATATTGAATCGGTCCCCAGTTGTTCTCTTGAGCGGCCAAAAGTATATTGGCAGCATCTAATATTTCTGAGTAGTCTGGCTTCATGGCATCGACAATCGCACTGATTTGGGTTGGATAAATACTCCACATGCGTAAAAATCCAAATTCGTTGCGAGCTCTTGAGGCATCTTGATAAGTTTGATAAGAACTTTTTAAATCTAAAGTGACGTTATGAGCTGGAACAACACCATAAGCAAGCGCCGCAGCCACCATTTCTGATTTAGCCCTTTGCAGCAACTTGTGTTCAAACTGACCTGGGCTACGCATTGCCGAAGCAGGGATGGCTCCATGATGGCCAGATACAAAGTCCATCATGCCAAAGTCTAATACCTGTACCCAATCGAGTTGCGCTATTTCCCAAACATCTTTTAATGCACCATGAGTTTCAATCAAAACATGGACGGGTATTTCTCGTTTTAGACCACAGAGTGTTGCGGTGGTTTTTAAATAACCCATCATTTCTTCTATTTGCTGTACTTTGGTGCATTTGGGGAAGGTGATATAAGCGACTCGATCACCAATGGCGGGTATGAGAATGTCGAGATCCTTCTTCCAATGGTGATGGCTATAATCATGTATTCTAACCCCCGCCATATGATGCTGATTGAGATCACTGGCCAAAACTGTTGCCACCATTTGCGCATGTTCTTTTTCTGTACCTGCGGCAGCGCCATCTTCACAGTCACAGGTAATATCAAAGACGGGGCCTAAGGTTGTTTGTAATTCTAGGGCTTTACTAATTAACTTTTCACTCCCTGCAAAATGCTCACAGCTAGGAATGATGGGGAAAGGTTTTTCACCAGAAAATAAAGCTTCATTGGGATGAACAAGTGTAGACACGAGAACTCTCCTACATAAAAAGGGTTTTTAGGCTCTGTTTTGGTTTTTTTTGTACCCAAACAACATAACAGATCCGATGACTATTTGATATCTTGGTGTTAATATGATACACAAGTGGTCGGATGAGGTAAAGATTCAACGGTTATTCCCCAAATAAATTTATCAAGCGAGCAATTGTTGGGATTAGCAACTATTTTTAATAGATAGCAAGTAATTATCGGCACAGCCTAAGTTTCCTTAATGAGGACAGATCTAAAATGTATAAACATGATTTTCTCACCAAAATAAATGAAGACAAAGTATTAGGTGGTGCCTGGCCGGGTATTCAGCTTTATTATCCACCGGTGAAATACTCTCCCGCTCAGGGGGTTTATGAAACCATGGAGCAAGCAGCCGAGAGACTTCGACGCCATGCCCATAACACGCCGGCGAATACTTTGCTGTTTGACTTGGAGGACGGTTGCCGCCAAAAAGACATGAGCCGTGCGCTACTGCTTCAGGAGCTGCCGCATTTTGATCCCAATAGAAAATTCCAGGTCGCCGTGAGAATCAATCCATTCTTAACTGACGAATACCAAAAAGATCTGGAGATGATCAGAGATTTGTCTGATCACATTGATGTGATTATTTTAGCGAAAGCGGGCGAAGTTTATGGTGCTGCTGAAATCAGAGATCTCTCCGCTTGGCTGGTTGGGGTCGATTCCAGTATTACAATTCAGCCCATTTTCGAGCATCCGCGCTCCCTGAAATTGGCAGCGGATATTATGCAATACGATACCGTCAAGCATGTTGTTTTTGGTATTCATGACTTCTCAAAAGCCATGGCCATTCATCTAACTCCTGAAAATTGGATACACGAACTGCGTACCTATTTTCATATGATTTTGCTGGAAGCGCGAATTGCTGGTAAGGGGGTGATTGGTGGTGTCGAGGTATTGATCAATAAAAATCCAATGCCGGAAGAGTTTATAGAGCCGGATGATGTGCGCCGCTGGTTAGATTTACATGGAGAGCGGGAGTCCAGTGTAGTACATCAACATGCAGTGGAAGAAGCACAAATGGGTTTAACCGGAAAACAGGTAATTCATCCTAACCATATCCATCTCTGCAAAGTGGCATTTACCCCGTCTCCCAAGCAGATTACGCGCAATGTGAATATTTTAAAAGCGGCCATAGACGCCGATGCGCTACAGGGCGGAGCGATAAAATTTGAAGGTGAAATGCTCGATCCACCGATGTTTGGAAAGGCTTTGCAAACATTACTCAGAGCCAATTCTCTTAGGGCATTGGCTAAAGACGATAAAGCTTTTGCCATGAAGGTATTGACCCTGTTGCCAGTTCAGGTGATTCGAGAGAATTGGCCTTATGGTGTGGTGTAATTTGTTAATGAATAGAATCATGTATTTGTTTCTCAGAGGAGGCAACTAATGACAAAAAAATTCCCACAGATTGCAGAATGGGATTGGTCTGTACCAGCGCAATTAAATATTGGTGTTGCCTGTACCGATGAACAAGTGCAAAAAGGCCGAGGCAAGCAGTTAGCCATGATAGTTGAAGATGATGAGCTGGGAACCAGTCAATACACCTATCAACAATTGGCGGATGCCAGTAGTCGTTTTGCTGCGGCTCTTTTAGATTTAGGGATCCGTCCACAAGATCGTATTTTGATCCGTTTACCCAACGCATTAAGTTATCCCACGGCATTTTTTGGCAGTATGAAAATGGGCGCTGTTGCGGTGCCTACCAGCACTTTATTGGCAGGATCTGAAGTACAATATCTAGCCAATGATTCGGGCGCCAGATTATTGGTCACGGATAAATCCATGTGGGCGGATATGGCTCAAGACTTATCAAGTTGTGCGCAGCTAGACTATGTTTTGCTCTCTGGTGAAGGCAACATGCCAACCCTTGCATCTTCTGGTCCTCAGTTATTGGATATGAATGAGTTGATGCAAAAGACGCAACCTTTGACAGAATTTGCCAACAGCTCTTCAGATGATGCGGCTTATTTGGTATACACCTCTGGAACGACTGGGTTTCCTAAAGGTGTGCTACATGCGCATCGCACGCTTTACGGTCGATTACCTGCGAGTGAATATTGGTTTCAATTTACTCAGGATGAAAAGGAAAGACCCGATCGCATTCTGCATTCGGGTAAGTTCAATTGGACCTATGTGTTGGGTTCGGCATTAATGGATCCTTTGTTTCAGGGAAAAACGGTCATTGTGCATGAAGGTGTCAATGACGCGACTTTATGGCCTCGCTTGATTAAACAACATGATTGCACCATTTTCATCGGCGTTCCCACTATCTACCGACAAATTATTCAAAAGACGGCATTTAGTGTCGAAGATGTTCCTAGTTTGCGCCACTGTATGAGTGCTGGAGAACATTTATCGGATGAAATGCTGCAAGCCTGGAAGAAGAGATTTGGCTTAGAGGTTTATGAAGCCATTGGCATGTCGGAAATTTCATACTATATTTCTCAAAATAAGTATCATCCAATCCGCCCGGGATCCGCAGGATTCCCTCAGCCGGGACATGATGTGCATTTATTGGATGAAAGCTTAGAAGAAGTCGGCGTGGAACAAGAAGGGATGATTTGTCTGCCAGAATCTGATCCCGGATTGTTTATACGTTACTGGAACAAAGAGGCTGAAACCGCAGAAGCTCGCCATGATGGTTGGTTTTTTACAGGTGATTTCGCTAGGCGCGATGCCGAAGGTTATATTTGGTTTTTAGGACGACGCGATGACATCATTAATACTTTTGGCTACAGGGTCTCTCCCCATGAAGTGGAAAGAGTGATGAAAACTCACCCAGCCGTAGCCAATTGCGTGGCTCTGGGTGAGGATGTGGGGCCTGAAAAAACCTTAGTCAGCTTATGTGTTATCCTTTTTCCTGATTACGTTGTTGGAAAAAATATTGATGCGCCAAGTCTGATAGAATTTGGTGCGAAACATCTAGCTAAATATAAAGCACCTAAAATTATTCACTTTATGGAAGATTTTCCTCGAACTAAAAATGGAAAAATTCTCAGAAACCAATTGGTTACAATGATAGGAAGTGCAGAATGATGCAGCAATACCGTTCGCGAAGAACCATGTTATACGTCCCCGCTCATATCGGCAAACATATTGAAAAAGCACGGCATTTACCGGCAGACTCGATTATTTTTGATTTACAAGAATCGGTGCCGCTGTCTGAAAAGGAAAGAGCCAGAACCGTGCTGTCACAACATTTGCAAAATAGTGACTTTGGGTATTCTGAAAAAGTAGTGCGTATCAATCCATTGAGAACTGAGCTAGGGCTTCAAGATCTGCAGGTAGTTGCTCAATTGGATGTGGATGCCATCATGTTTCCACGAGTGGAGTCGGCGGCTGAAGTTATAAATTGTATTCAGCAATTAGACGAAGCAGGTGGAACTGATAAAAGAGTTATTGTGAATATTGAAAGCCCATTAGGGGTTTTAAGAGCCCAAGAAATAGCCGCCAGCTCTGAGAGAATTGATGCCATTGTCATGGGAACCACTGATTTAGCCACAGAATTAAAACTGAATCAAACGATGGATCGAATTGGTCTGATTACCAGTTTATCATTAGTCATTTTGGCGGCAAGAGCGCATAATATTTGCGTTGTGGATGGGCCTCACTTAGATCTGAAAAATATTCAAGCCTGTGAATACTCCTGTCGTCAAGCCAGAGATCTTGGCTTTGATGGTAAAACCGTCATACACCCAATTCAGTTAACCTATAACAATGATGCCTTCACACCGCGCACGCGAGATGTAGAACGAGCAAAGCAAATATTAGTGGCTCTAGATGATGCTGAAAAACAAGGACGTAGTGTCGCTGTGATCGATGATCAGCTGATTGAACCCTCATTGCATATCTGGGCATTGCGTATTATTAATATTTCCGAACAAGTCAAAAAACTAGCCGATTGGCCAAAATAACAAGAGGAAAATCTATGCCCAGCAAGGTAAATTGCGGCAATTATTTTGAAGATTTTAGTCTAGATCAAACCCTGGTTCATGCCACACCAAGGACTCTAACCCAAGGAGATGTTGCGCTTTATATTGCATTAACAGGGAGCAGATTCTTACTAAATTCAAGTATAAAAGCTTCAAAACGATATGGTTTTAAAGGTCAGCTTGTGGATAATTTATTGGTTTTTCACATCGCTTTTGGCAAAACGGTGCCCGATATTTCGCAAAATGCCATTGCTAATTTAGGTTACGCAGAAGTTAAATTTGTGGAACCTGTTTTTGTGGGAGATACCATTAGTGTTTCCTCTCAGATCATTGGCTTACGAGAAAACAGCCATAAAAAATCTGGGATTGTGTACGTGTCTTCGAAAGCCATCAATCAATGGGGTCGAAAGGTCTTATCATGGAAACGTTGGGTTATGGTCAACAAACGCGATCCCCAAGCGATCTGTACTGAAACTTTTGTGCCCAATTTAAAATTGCTGGTAGAGTATTCTGAATTAACCTTACCCCGAACATTACGCTTTGATTTATTTGATGTCGCCCAAAGTGGAAGCCCTTATTTATGGGAAGATTATACCGTAGGAGAGCGAATAGATCACAGAGATGGCATGACGATTGACAATAGTGACCACACACTAGCAACCAAGCTATATCAAAATAGTGCGCGAGTACATTTTGATGAAATTTATATGCAGCAATCAGCTTTTAAAAAGCGCTTGATGTATGGGGGCCATGTGATTTCGATTTGCCGATCCTTGTCTTATAACGGTTTAGGAAATGGTTTAATTCTGGGGGCGATAAATAGCGGTACCCATGTCGCGCCTGCATTTGCCGGGGATACTTTGTATGCGTTCTCAAAAATTATTGAAAAATGGTGCTTGTCACCAGACAAAAAAATTGGTGCAATACGCGTGAAAACTTGGGGAGTAAAAAATACCCCAACAGAAGGAATAGCAACGCCAGAAATTTTGGAAAATAATCAAATTAAATATAATCCTAATATTGTCTTGGAATTAGATTATACCTTGCTATTTCCCACAAAATAACTTTCACAGGAAAGCCTTAACATGAAAATCTCCATTGAACTAAGCCTATATCCCTTGGATGACAACTTTTTAACGATTATTCAAGATATTGTAGAAAAGCTTAATCAGGCAGAAGATCTGGTTTGTATGACCAATACTATGAGTACTCAGCTATTCGGTGAATTTGCCCCAGTGATGGCTGTCTTACAAGATATTATACATTACTCATTTAGCAGCTACGGAAAACAGGTATTTGTGGCTAAATTTATTAATAATGATCTGACTCCAGCGTCTTTGAAGCAATGAGTTCCTCTCTATAAAACCTCCCAAAAAAACTAAATATCTAATAAAATTGACGAAATCACGCTGAAATATGGATAATTTATGGTAAACAGGTACAATTCGTTGTAAATTGTACCTTTATGCTTCAGTTTATAAGAGCTGTGTAACCATTTAATTTATATTGAAAACCCTAAATCTAATTAAATTGGGGTGAGGTGAGTTTTGGGACTTTTAAATTTTTTTTCAGCGAAGAGAAAAAGCACAAATTGTGAACTCGGTTTAACCCTGAGCGAGCAAGGTATTTTTGTGGCTCACTTCGATAAAGAGGGGAAATTAATCACTGCTATATTTGAGCCTGGCAAATGGTTGAATTTAGCGAAATGGATTGAACAGCAGAAACTACAAGGAACCAAGGTTTTTTGCGTGCTAAATTGGGACTCTTACAGCTTATATCAGGTTGAACCGCCTTCAGTTCCTGAAGAAGAGATGAACCAAGCATTGTTGTTTAGTTTGAGGGATAGAATCAATTTCCCTATTACAGAAGGACATATAGACAGTTTTCCAATGCCCAAAAATGCGCAACGTTCTAATCAAAGTAGAATTAACGTTGTTGTGGCGCATTTACCCTTGTTACAAAATATCACTCAGGGAGTTAGAGCCGCAGGTTTATTACCCAAAATTATCTCAGTGCCAGAATTAGAGTTAGGCCATTTTATTTCTGATCATCCAGATATGAAAAAGGGACTTTGTATCATTGCTTATCGCGATGAAAAAATCACTTTGATGATCTATCGGGAAGATGAACTTTACGTATCAAGAACCCTCACCAGCATTAATAATTGGCAACAATGTTTGCAGCCAGACTCTTACCAGGCTGCAGAAAATTTGGTTTTAGAAATACAAAGAACTTTGGATTATTACCAAAGCCAAATGGCTCAACCGCCAGTAGCAAAGGTTTTATTGCCAGACTGGAGTGAGCCCCTTGAGCCATTGCTGCAGTTCCTAGGTGATAATTTGGGAACGAATGTTGAATTGCTAGAAGTTCCTAAGTCTGAAATACCAGTTTCTATCTATCAACAACAAACTATAGCGCTAGCTATTGCAGGAGCTCAAAGTGCAAAGCGTTAATCTCTACCATGGAGTGCTGTTACCCAAACCTGAAAAATTCCCATCTTGGTACTTGGCTGTGGTGCTATTGCTTGGGGTCGTTGGCAGTGCAGTTTGGATGTTTAGTAGCTGGCAAAAGCATAATGATGTCCAAATACAAGCTGATAGTCTTAAGCATACAGAATCTCAAATAGCACATACCATCAGTCTGATGAAAGAACAGATCCCCACCGCTGAACAAGAGGCGCAATTACGAGCGGTTATCTTACGCTTACAAAAACAATACCAAGATTCGCAAGCAATTACGGAATTAGTTAATTATCTAGAATCCCATGCGGCAGCAGATTTCTCGGGGATCTTAGAAGACTTTTCTACACTGACGGATGATGATTTTTGGTTTACTAGAATTCAGGTGAATCAAAATGGGCTGGAATTGTCTGGCAAAACCTATCATTCAGCAAAAATTGCTAAAATGGTTTCACAGTTGCAATTATTGCCTCATACCAAGCAGGCTAAGTTTGGACAATTGACCATAGAAAGAGATGGGGCCGGTGCAACTGCTGTCAACAATTCTGCAGCATCATTTCATCTATCGCCACTGCAGTTTGAGGTGAACCATGACAATCAATGAGTTGTGGCTTAAAAGGAGTGATTCTGAAAAAGTACTCATGATGCTTATTTTACCGGCATTGTTGCTCGCATTGGTTCAGTTTGCTTATATCTTGCCCGTAGAAAATTCTATTAAACAATTAGAACAACAAAAGATCTCGACTCAACAAAATATCGATAAACTGACAGAGGAAACCCAGCAACTTGAAGCAGAACTTAGAAAACGCTCTTTGGCAGGCTTGCAACAACAGCAAAAAAGCTTATCAGCTGCATTAGATTTGGAAAAGTCGCAAATTGATGAACTCACGAGTCATTTAATCCCTCCTCAACTTATGCCGAGGGTAATAGAAAAGGTTTTGGAAAAAAAAGGTAAATTACAGTTACTCTCTATTAGTAACTTGCCTTTAATTCCTCTCATGCCACCAACAAAGGTTCAGCCGCAAGATGCGAGTAAAAATACGCTGAAAGATAAAAAGCAACAAACACCCGCTAAAAAAGAAAAACCACTGTTGTATCGACACCCTGTTGAGATTAAGCTTAGTGGACGTTATTTTGAGGTGGTTGATTACCTTAAAGCATTAGAAACATCTGGCTATAAGTTTTATTGGGAAGAATTAGATTATCATGTACTCAAATATCCTATGGCTGAAGTCGCTATCAAATTGTCTACTTTAGGTACAGAACCGCAGTGGATGGGAGCTTCAGATGTTAAACCATAAGATCTTAGTGATAGGGTTGTTGGTCAGTTCGCTGTCTATCAATCTATTTGCGCAATCTGATCCCACTAAACCACCAGGTAAGCGCTATGATGCCGGGCAGTTAAAAAAACAAAAAATACTCATTTTAGAAGCGATGGCGACGGGGGCCAATCCTTGGGCTTTGATTAGTGGTCATCTTATTCGTCCGGGTGAAACTGTTGCTGGAATAAAACTTTTGTCTATTGAAAAGCAAAAAGCAATTGTTTGGTATCAAAATAAAAAAACTGGGTTGAAATGGAATGCTACCCAAGTAAAAACACCAGTAAAACTGAGTAAATAATAATGATTTTGGTGAATGTGGTTCAGATAATGAAAAAACGCTCTTCTAGAAGAATCCTACAGACTTTATTGTTGTTGGGGCTAAGTGGTTTGATGATGAGTTGTCAATCTCTCAATGAGAATAAAGACACCTTAGATTATGACAAGGCTTTATCCGCAGAGCAATCCACGAAAACAATGCCTGTTTCTGATGAACAAATTATGGAGGAATTATTGCCGCCCGCAACGGCGAATATACAGCCTCAGCCAGAACCTAGCTTTGATGTAAAAGTGAATAACGTTGATGTAGATAAGTTTTTTATGGGGCTTATACAAGGTACTTCTTATAACTTAGTACTGGCCCCTGGTGTAAAAGGAAAAATCACACTTGATCTACGAGGTGTGACAGTACCCCAAGTCATGAAATTAGTACGAGATGTGTATGGGTATGACTATAGGTTTGATCAAGGTGTTTATACTGTTTTGCCCGCCACCATGCGCACAGAAATTTTTACTTTAGATTATATTAATTTGAAGCGGGCTGGTACTTCTCAAACTATCGTAAATTCAGGCCAAGTCAGCGGTTCAGGTAATGCTGGTGGTGGTAGTGCCAATAATGGACAAACAACTAATGGAAGCACGAGTGGTTCCAGTGCAACATCACAATCTAATAGTACTTCTATTGATACGCAAACTGATGCGGATGTTTGGAAAGAGGTGCAAGAAACGGTGAGTTTGCTGGTTTCTGATAACAAAGATGCTCGAGTGAAAGTTAGCCCTCAAATTGGACTCGTTATTGTGCGTGCCGAGCCTTATGCCTTACGTATGGTTGCACAGTACTTAAACTCATCGTCGAATAATCTATCAAGACAAGTATTATTAGAGGCTAAAATTTTAGAAGTCAATTTGAATAAAGGGCATCAGTCAGGTGTTAATTGGCAAAGTTTTGGAAAGGTAAATAGCAATAACGTGCTCAATCTCTCTCAAACAGGTCAACAGGTACAATCTGGTAGCAGTAGTAATCCGTTGCAAGGGGTGTTTTCTCTAGTGTATCAACAATCAGATTTTAACGCGGTTATTGAATTATTAAATACTCAGGGTGATGTACAAGTGTTATCTAGCCCAAGAGTCTCTACCATGAATAACCAAAAAGCAGTGATAAAAGTGGGGAGTGATGAGTTTTTTGTGACAGATGTTTCTACCACAACCATTGCTGGCAGTGCAACTTCAACGGTTACTCCAGATGTGACCTTGACCCCCTTCTTTTCAGGGATCGCCCTAGATGTTACGCCACAAATTAGTGCTAACGGTGATGTGATTTTACATGTTCACCCTACCGTTAGCGATGTGGTTGACCAAACCAAAGTGATTGATCTGGGGGATAGCAATTTCACTTTACCATTGGCATTAAGTAGTGTCAGGGAATCTGATTCTATTGTACGAGCTAAATCTGGGCAGGTGATCGTGATTGGTGGCTTAATGCAGGAAAAAATTATCAATAATGAGAACAAAACGCCTATTGTTGGCGATATACCTATTGCTGGCAATTTATTTAAACAGAGCAAAACTTCAAGAGTGAAAAGTGAGTTGGTCATTTTGTTGAAAACACAGGTGATCGATAACGATAGTTGGCAGCAAGATATCTCAGCAACTCGACAACGTGTGCAAGATAACCTAGGGCATTAGCCTGATGTATTTGTATCATTTTGGGTTTAAAGAATTACCTTTTGGGCTAACCCCTGATACCAGCTTTTTTTGTGATTTGCCTATTCATGTGGAAGCCTTCAATGTATTAAGCGTGGCCATTGCCACGGGAGAGGGCTTTGTTAAAATTATTGGTGAAGTGGGCACTGGCAAAACATTGCTGTGCCGCCAAGTGTTGAATCATATGGAGAAGGCGCATCGTATTGCTTATTTCCCGAATCCTTACCTGACCCCTGAAGCATTGAGATTTTCTTTAGCATCAGAGTTAGGCATGAGAGTGAATAAAGATCTAGATCAAGCCACGTTAACCGAGAAAATTAGCAGAAAATTAATACAACTGAATCAACAAGGTAAACCAGTTTTATTATTGGTAGATGAAGCGCAAGCCCTTCCTGATGAGAGCCTGGAGGCTTTGCGATTATTTACTAACTTAGAGACAGAAAAACGAAAGTTATTGCAAGTGGTGTTATTTGCTCAACCCGAATTAGATACTCGCCTTGCAAAACCACATTTACGTCAGCTTAGGCAGCGTATTACATTTTCTTATCAACTCACTCCTTTGACTTTAGAGCAGACCAAACGCTATGTGATGCACCGCATTCAGGCTGCGGCTATGGATAAACATCAAGCCTCTCATCTTCAACTTTCACCTTGGGCATGGCGTTTGTTACATAAAACCAGCCGTGGAATTCCGCGATTAATTAATATACTTACTCATAAAGCTTTGATGTTAGTTTATGGTGAAAATGCGATGAAAATTCGTCGAAAGCATATTGTTTTGGCAGCAAAAGATACGGATGATGTACAGCCTTTTTTTTCTTGGTTACAATTTTCATTTTGGACGCCATTGATGATAGTGAGTTTTTATCTATCACAGTATGATTGGGGGATATTATGAGTGTCATTAATCAAATGCTAAGAGATTTAGATAAGGGGAAGAATCTCCCCAAACCAGGCACTGAAGAAGTGCGGGCTGTTAGCAAACCAACTAAAAATTATACATTGTATTGGACTCTGTTAATTATTGTTTTATTGTCTATGATGATCTGGAGCTATCAGGCTTTACCTCAGCTTATGAGGCATTTTTCTACCCATCAAATGAGCACGAGGGAATCATTGGATGTCACGACCGCTGAGCTAAAAACAAGGCATGCTATTGAACCTATGGACAGAATTATTCCAATGGCTCAGAAAGCAACACAACAAGCCCAAGCACCTGTTATAGAAAAGGAAATAAAAGCAGAAATAGCTTCCGAATCCAGTCAGCAGAAACCAAGCTTGGTACAAGATAAACCAAAAAATTTACAACCTGGGGATGTTACATCACTGAGAAGTCATCCTATCAATCAGAGAGCGATAAGCCCTACTGTTTCTACAGAACAAGCTCAGGGGGTAGAATCAAAGTTGGCTTTAGAAACTGAGCGCAATCAGGATTTAGAAAAGCCAATTAAAGCAAAGCAAGAATTGGTTCAACAACCAGCGCAAAAAACGATTAAAAAACAAGAGACACCAACAAAACCAAGCCAAACGGAGTCAAAAGGTTCTGCACCATCAGAGAGTCGTGCTGAGAGTGAGTTAGGAGATTCTCAACTGAGTATTGCTTCAACCACTTTGTCGTTAAGTAAAAAAGCACAAATTTTCTGGCGGCAAGCCGGCAAGCAACCTAACCAGGCAGAGTCTTTATTAAATCAAGCTTTGGCAATAGACAAAGATTTAGTGGGCGCTAGAATTGATTTGATTCGGTTAATGATTTCTCGTGGTGATTTGGCAAGAGCCGAATTCATTGCGGATCAAGGATTGGCAGACCAAAATAATGAGGCTGATCTTATTGAGTGGAAAGCTCGATTATTGATTAGTCAAAAAAGAGGTGATTTAGCCGAAGTTTGGTTATTAAAGGCACAACCAGAATTATTGAGCCATACCAGTTATTATGGGCTATTAGCTGGCTTACTCAACCAGCATAAAAAATTTGATCAAGCGGTAATCAGGTATAAAAAATTGGTTGGTATTGAACCCAATCAAGGCGCTTGGTGGTTAGGTTTAGCGATTGCCTATCATAAACTTTCCCAGTTTGATTTAGCTAAAAGTACTTATCAGCGTGCGTTACAGGCACAGGGTTTAAGTAATCGCTCCCAAGCATATATCCAACAAAAGTTGCACCAATTGGAGACTCGCCATGGCAATTAAAAAAATTCGCTTAGGTGATCTCTTAGTCAACGAAAAAGTGATCACCCAAGTTCAATTGGATCAAGCGCTGGTCGAACAAAAAACAAGTGGGCGTCGCTTAGGAGCCTCTTTAATCCAATTAGGTTTTGTGACAGAGCATAAGCTTTTAGGATTGTTGGCAGAGCAATTACAAATCCCCTTTATCGATTTGTCTAATTTTCCTTTGAAAGCTCAAACTGTTCAGAAGCTTTCGGAAATTCATGCCAGACGTTATCGAGCTTTGGTTTTAGAAGAAACCGACAGCGATTATCTGATTGGTATGACGGATCCTACCAATATTTATGCCATAGATGATTTGCAATCTCAATTAGGGCGACCCGTTCGAACTGCCGTGATTAGAGAGTCGGAATGGATGAATGCTTTAGATAACCTCTATCGCAAAACTGATGAAATTGGTTCTATCGCTGAAGAATTAGATGATGCATTGGCAAGTACTGATGTAGACTTTAGCTTGTTAGAAGTCGATGATGACTTGGAGAATGCTCCCGTTGTTCGACTACTGAAAACACTGTTTGAAGATGCTGTTCAGGCCGATGCTTCTGATATTCATATTGAACCTGAAGAGAAAAAGATTCGTATTCGCCAGCGAATAGATGGTGTGTTGCAAGAGCAGGTGCTCAATGAAAAACGTATTGCTTCAGCCCTAGTGCTACGTTTAAAAATCATGGCAGGTTTGGATATTTCAGAGAAACGACTTCCTCAAGATGGACGTTTTCAAATCAGAATTGGCGACCACCATGTTGATGTGCGTATCTCAACCATGCCCGTGGCTCATGGCGAGTCTGTGGTGATGCGTCTATTGGATCAGTCTAAAGGGTTATTTGATTTAGCCAGCATGGGTATGCCCTCTGACATACAAAAACGTTTTGAAAATCTAATAAAAAAACCCCATGGATTGGTATTGGTTACTGGCCCAACGGGTAGTGGTAAATCCACCACTTTATACGCCGCTTTAAAACAGTTGAATCAACCCGGGAAAAAAATTATCACCGCAGAGGATCCCGTCGAGTTTAGATTGGAGCGAATTAATCAGGTGCAGGTCAATGCCAAAATTCATTTAACCTTTGCCACCATTTTAAGGTCAGCGTTGCGTCAAGATCCCGATATCATTCTCATTGGTGAGATGCGCGATCAGGAAACTGCTGAAATCGGACTAAGGGCCGCAATGACGGGGCATTTGGTTTTGTCTACATTGCATACCAATGATGCGATCACCACAGCCATGCGACTTATGGATATGGGGGCAGAGCCCTATTTGGTCGCATCGTCTTTAAAAGGTGTTTTAGCACAGAGATTGGTACGTCGGATATGTTCTCACTGTAAGGTTGAATATAAACCAGATGAAAACGACAAGGTATGGATCCGTTCTCAGCATCCTGAAGCCATTGAGTTACCAAAGTTTTATCTAGGAAAAGGCTGCCATCATTGCCATCAAACAGGTTATAGAGGCCGAGTCGGCTTGTATGAAATGTTGGAAATCGATCAGGCTACAGCCGATGCATTGAGACGAGGAGATCCCGCAGGCTTTTCTGCTGCCGCCAAACGTAGTGTGGGGTACAAACCTTTATTAGATTCAGCCTTAGAAAAAGCGATTGAAGGTATTACCTCTTTATCTGAAGTGCTCAGAGTCGTTGAGGCAGCGGAAGATTAATTATGGCGTTATTTCTCTATCGAGCTAGAAACAACTTAGGAGAAGAAATACGGGGCGAAGTGGAGGCAAGCTCAGTGAATGCTGTGGCGGCAATTTTAGCGGGACAAAAAATTATCCCGGTTGAGATTTCGACTAAAAAATTAGAAAAAGAAGGGATTGATTTTAATCATCTGAGTTTTTCTAAAAAACAAAATATTAAAATTGAAGAGCTAGTGATGTTATGTCGCCAGCTTGCCTCATTGCTCAAAGCTGGTGTGCCAACAGTTCAAGCGATTAACGGCTTAGCATTATCTGCTGGTAACCCAACGCTGAGTGAGTCTCTAAAGAAAATTGAAAATGCTTTAGAGGCTGGAACACCCCTAGCTGCGTCGCTTCAGCAACAGTCTGATATTTATAACCCATTGTTTGTTGCCATGGTGAGTGTTGGGGAAAATACTGGACAGCTGGATGATGCTTTTAGAAAGCTATCCAGCTATTTAGAACTTGAAAAAGTCACCTTACAACGCATTAAACAGGCCACTCGATATCCTACTATGGTGGTGAGCGCAATCTCTGGTGCTTTGGTTATTATGAATTGGCTGGTGATTCCCCAGTTTGCCAAATTGTTTCAGAAATTTGGTGCTGACTTACCTTTACCCACCAGAATCTTAATTGGCACCTCCCACTTTTTTCAAAATTATTGGGGGTTATTGCTTTTTCTATTGGTGGGTGGCATTGTAGGTTTTAAACATTGGAAAAAAACTGAAGAAGGCCATTTTAAATGGGATTCTTGGGTTTTAAAAATACCACTTTTAGGCCCGTTATTTGAAAAAATAGTATTGGGACGGTTTTCACGGACCTTTGCCATGACATATGCGGCTGGCGTACCTATTTTGCAATCATTGTCAGTTGTTGCTCGCGCAGTTTCTAATAAGTTTGTGGAAAAGGCGGTGCTAAATATGCGAGGAGGTATCGAGCGGGGGGATAGTTTTACTCATACCGCGAATGCCTCTGGTATGTTTTCCCCGTTGGTACTGCAGATGGTGAGCGTAGGAGAACAAACAGGGGCTCTGGATTCGTTATTGAATGAGGTGGCCGACTTTTATGAACAAGAAGTGGAATATGATTTAAAAAAATTAAGTGATGCGATTGAACCCATCCTTTTAGTCTTTATGGGGGTGATGGTATTGATATTGGCTTTGGGTATTTTCTTACCCATGTGGGATATGTTCGGTTTAATGACAAAAAATGGTTAGTGATGACCTTGAATAGTTTCCAACATGGACGAGGGCGAATAGAAAATATCTTGATGATAGTTTTCGTCACCTTATTGATGGGATATTTGATTCACAAGTTGATTTACATTGTGGAAAAGACGGAGCAGCTTAGCGTTGAAATTCGCATCAAGCAGCTTCATTCAGCCGCAAAATGGAAGTTTTCCGAATTAATGCTAACTGGGGACCTTTCCAAAATTAATGAATATGAGGGCGCTAACCCTTTTCTTTGGATAAGTTTTAACGCACCTGATTTATTTCAAGAACAGCAACTCTCCGCGAAGGAAGCGGTGGATAAAAATGCAACAAAGCTAGAGTCCAGAGGTCAAGATGATTTACAAATTGATAATTATCTTGGCAGCTTAAAGGATTATAATTGGCTTGAGATACCAGAAAAAAATTGGTTTTATGATAGTCAGAATCAACAAATAGTGTATAAATTGGCGTATCCTCAATGGATAAGCATTAAAGGCTCAAGAAAAGATAAGTTGGCTTGGCGTTTAAAAGTGGTCAAGATTAAAGAGCCAGACCCTTTTGGGCTGGGCATTAGAGATCGGGCAGAGTCTTTTGAATTAGAGACAATAACGCCCTATCTATGGAAAAAAGAGTGAATTAACTGATTTTTTAGGGTGTTTATCAGAAAATAGTAGGTAAACTGATTGAAATCAGTTAGATTAACGTATAATAGTGGGATAATTTTTGAAATTAACTATAGCGAACAATAACATGCAGCATGTTTCAAAAAAATACTTAAAGAACAGGTGTAAAAAAAACCAAGATGATTTTTGTACACAAATGATTCAACCCATAGAGCGCAATATGGGTTTCACCATGATAGAATTAGTTGTGGTTATTGTTATTCTGGGTATATTAGGCGCCGTGGCTTTGCCTCGATTTATGTCGGCGACACAACCCGCACATAACTCAGCATTAAAGGGCGCTTCTGGCGCATTAGCCTCTGCTGTGGCTTTAACCCACTCTCAATGGGTGGTGAATGGTGGATTGGCCAACCCAATTAATGGTAACAATATCGACTTGATCGGGTTTGGTAATGGCACCATTGATTTAACCGATGGTGATGGCGTTAACCAAGCTGGATGGCCGGCTGGTATCGATGGTGGTACGGCAAGCTCTCCCAGTGATCAAGATTGTATTGATATTTGGAATAACTTATTACAAGCCAGTGCACCCACAGTGGCTGTTTCAGGTGGTTCTGACTACATCGTCACCAGTCCGACTACAACCTGTGTATATACCTATACCCGTGATGGGCATGGCAGCACGATTATTTATAATTTGTCAGATGGTTCAGTGACATCAACCATTCGATAGAACAAAACCTAACTTTAAAATCAACCACTTAAATAGGAAACTGAAACAATGAAACAACTGAAACAACAATCCGGTTTTACCCTTATCGAATTGGTCATGGTTATCGTGATTCTCGGTATTCTGGCTGCTTTTGCTTTGCCAAGATTTGCTGATTTGTCTACTGATGCGAGAAAAGCCTCATTAAATGGTGGCATCGGTGCAACCAGATCCGCAGCGTCTATCGCCCATGCAAAGGCATTAGTTGATAATCAAACTGGCGCAACAGGTACAATCTCCTTAGATAACACTTCTATTGCGTTAAAATTTGGCTATCCTACCGAGACTAGTATTAAGGATGCTGCTCAATTAAGCAGTGATTTTGTCGCTAGTGGAACAGGTCCAGTGACCTTTACTCTAGCAACCAACTGTACCTTCACTTACACCGAAGCCACAGCAAC
The DNA here is from genome assembly GCA_002770795.1 of Gammaproteobacteria bacterium CG22_combo_CG10-13_8_21_14_all_40_8. Taxonomy (GTDB): domain Bacteria; phylum Pseudomonadota; class Gammaproteobacteria; order Enterobacterales; genus 21-14-all-40-8. The sequence goes on from PCTP01000175.1 coordinate 18,627, forward strand.
AACTTCTGCGATAGTTGCTGCAGGAACTACAACCTGTTAATAATGATTTAATTTGCTGATGGATGATAATTATCTGCCCAAAAGTTTAGCGAAACAAGATCAACATGGATTAGCGTTAAATTTTAGAGCGTTCACACTCGTTGAATTAGTGATGGTTATCGTATTACTGGGCATATTAGCGGGGGTTTCCGGCCCCCGTTTTTTTTCTATGACCAGCTTCCAAGAGAAATTTTTTGTTGAAGATTTTCTCTCTGCCCTCAGATATGCAAGACTCACCTCTGAAGTGACTAATTGTCGTGTACAGTTCAATGTACAGTCTTCAGGTTTTGAGTTAAAACAAAATAAAAATTGTTCAATGATACCCTTATCGAATGATTTTAGCTTTACCGTCAAAAGACCCTCTGAACCAGACTCCCCCTATAGCAACAATGAAAAACCAACATCGGTCAATGTTTCGAGTGTTGATTCAGCCAGTGCTACAGCCAATACTTTCTACTTTCTCCCTTCGGGTCGAGTGACCAATGCGAGTGGCACGGCATCAGATATTGTGCTGACTTTTAGTGGCGCAGAAGTCTCTCAATCTTATCGAATTGAGCAGGATAGTGGTTATGTACACTAAGCAGGGGCCAGCAATTCGTGAGTCTATTTCCTCTCAACAAGGTGTGACTTTAATTGAGCTAGTGATAGCCATGGTGATTATTGGCATTGTAGCCACTACTCTATTGGGTGCTTTGGGAACTATGGCGAATAAAAGTGGGGATCCGTTGCCTAGGCAACAAGCCATCGCCATTGCGGAATCCTATTTAGCGGAAATACGCCTAAGATCTTTTGAAGCGGTAGCGGCTTGTACTGCTAAACCAGCTACACGCCCTTTATATCATTTAACCTGCCATTATGATGGGTTAACAGATGCAAGGCCCAAAGACCAATTTGGGACTGATGTGCCAAATCTGCAAAATTATGCCGTATCTGTCAATCTATTCAACAGCGCCACTTTGCCAGGCATTGCAGGAACAGATCAACAAAGAATTCAAGTGACGGTGACAACGCCAGATGGTGAATCATTCACTTTGTCTGGCTTTAGGGCGAGGGATTGGCCGTGAGTCTCTTTCATCCGAAAAAACGCTTTAAATTGGTGCAAGGTTTTAGCTTAATAGAGCTGGTCTTGGTGATTTCATTGCTTGGGATATTAGTGGCTGTGGTAACGCCTATTATCGGTAGACCCTTTACTATGTTTAAGGATCAACAAACCCGCTCTTCACTTATTGATAGGGCGCAATCAGCCTTTTCACATATTGCCAGAGAGGCTCGTCGAGCGGTGCCCAATAGTGTCCGAGTTAAAACCATTGGTGCCAATGGTAGTGCCTTGGAGTTGATGCCTATCAGTTTTGCGGGTCGTTATCCTTATGGCGATACACCGAGTGATGATCTCACCTTGACCCCTAATCAATTAGATAACAACTTCAGCTTATTGAGTGATATTCCTTCTAGTTTGACGGGAGAGCGCTTGATTGTGAATCCTGTTAATACCACGTTGTTGTATAATGCTGCAGCTTCGGCTGTGCCTGTGGGAATTATGACGCCAACATCAACCAGTTTGGCTTTTACTGATAATGGCAATCAAGATAAAATGACTTTAAGCAGCGCCTTTAAGTTTGATACCTTAGGAATTGGCTCACCTACGCGACGAATCTTCGCAACGCAAGGGCCCATTTCTTATGTCTGTGCACCGCCTAATTTAACCTATTATAGAGGTTATGCGGCCAGTGTGGCACAACCATCTGCTCCAGCTGCAACCAATCAGTCTCTAGTGACGAATTCGATAGAAAGTTGTCAATTTAGTTATGCGAATGGTGTTGCCCAAAGAAATGGTTTGCTGACTTTAGTATTGACCCTGATTGAAAACGGAGAACGTGTTCGATTGGTGGAACAGATCCATGTGGAGAATACTCCCTAATGATCAATTCTCCTTTTACCCCTCAAAAATCTCAGGGTGTTATTTTAGTCGCAGCATTGTTTTTAATGCTGGTGGTCGCGCTATTGGTAGTATATTTGTTGCGAACAGGTAGCGAAACCTATTGGAGTGGAGTGTTACGCATACAGCAGGCTAGAGCCTATCAGGCCGCTCAAGCTGGTTTAGAATGGGGTCTTCACCAGATTAATCCTGCAACCAGTGGTGGAGCATGCCCTGCGGGCGCTAATCCTAGAACCATAAATTTTACTGGAACTGATGGTGATTTAGCTGGCTTCAAAGTTATTGTGACTTGTACTGCAACCCCATACAATGAATTGACAGGATCAGTGACCGTCTATGAGTTAGATGCGGTATCGAGTTTTGGAACCTTTGGCTCTAGTCCTGATTATGTCTCGCAGCATTTGAAGATTTCGGTGGAGGGATAATGGCATGAAACACTTATCTCATAGATTCTACCCAGTTTTACCCCTGCTACTCTGGGGTGTTTTATCAGCGGCATTTTCTGTAAAAAGCATGGCTGCTCCTGGCGATATCCTTTTCTCGGATAATTTTGAAAGAGCTACATTAGGCGCTGATTGGACGGTGAATAATTTTGGTGGAACAGGTAATGCGGGCATTGGTACCTTCACGGCCAATAGCCCAACACGATCCCTGTATACCCGTTGGGATCAGGTCACGGTGACCTCAAAAACCTTTGACCTTTCGGCTGCTGCAGCTGCAGAACTGTCGCTCTGGGTGAGAGTGGGTAGCGATGCCTTTAGTGAAGATCCGGAAAACCCAGGTACTGAAGATCTTATGGTTGAATATTTGAGTAGTGCAGGAACATGGAATTCTTTAGCTCGTTATGTGGGAGGCGGCACTCCTGGTCAAATATTCTCCCCAACACTTTCGCTACCAACGGACGCGCTACACGCCAATTTTCAGTTCCGGTTTCAACAAACGGGCGGTCATGGCCAGTTTGCCTGTACTTCTTCAACAATTGGTTGTGATTATTATCATATAGATGATGTGACTTTAACAGAAACGGCTCCATTACCTCCCATTGTGGGGGGGTTTTGTGATGATTTTGAAAGTGGACTCAGTAATTGGATAATTACCAGCACAGGTGGTGGAACTGCAGGAATTAATACGGGCACTTTTAATAGTGCTGTCAACAATAGTTTATTTACTGCCTGGGATCCTGTCACGGTTGCATCCAGACAGATGGATATGTCTGCAGAAACGGCTGTAGATTTTAAAATTTCTATTCAACATGGTTATGATAATAGTTCTCTACCTAGTGAATATCCTGATAATGGCGAGGACTTAGTGGTTGAATACCTCAATAATGCACTGAGCTGGGTCTCTTTGGAAACTTTTTCTGGTGGAGGCACTGCAGGGAAAATTTTTAATCGTACCTATTCATTACCGGCAACGGCTTTGCATAATGCATTTCAGGTCCGTTTTAGACAAACCTCTGGTTCAGGAAGTGATTGGGATTATTGGCATATGGATAACATGTGTGCCACACCACCACCACCACCTGGAGCTTGTGATGCCAGTTTTAGCGACGGTTTGCAAAGCCATAGTGGTGGGAATATTCGCTTTGATAATAACGCTTTTTTAAGTGGCAGTCCGGATGGTATTTTGGATGCTGGAAGTATTAATAATGCAAATGGATTGAGTTGTAGTAGCCAAAGTGCTGATTGCACAGTTTCTGGAACATCTGTCAGCACGATTGATCCAGGGGCCTATCAGACACAGAGTGGCGGCGGAAATTTTACTGTGGCTAGTGGCGGAACGGGAACCATTGGAACCAGTGCCGTCAGTAATTATAATAATATGACCATCAATAGTTCTGCAACACTCAATACCACGGCATCCGTGACAACCTACAAAATTGCGGTGTTCACAGCTTATTCTGGCTCAGTGATTAATTTAACGGCTGGGGATTATTGGATTGATGATATGTATCTCGATCAAAATGTCACCTTGAATGTGGTTGGCTCTGGTACAGTGAGAATATTTTCAAACACCTTGATGTGGTTTGATCAGAGTAGCATTGTCAATGGTGGTGCAACGGGTGATCCCTCAAAGTTGTTATTATATAGTTACGGAGATATTTCTTTTAGAAATAATACGGAGATAGCAGCGGTTGTTTATGCGCAAGGTAATGTGGATCTGAGAAACAATGCGGTGTTAAAAGGCGCTATGACCGCAAATGATATACGTCTAAGAAAAAATGCCAGTGTAATTTATGATGACAACGCTGTGAGTGGTACAGATTTTGGCGGGATTTGTACTGTTCCAGCAACAGTTCACCATTTTGAAATGAGCTATACTGGCAGTGCCTTAACCTGTAGTGCCAAAGCCATTACTATCAAGGCTTGTGCTGATGCACTCTGTAGCACTGTGGTATCGGTTGCCACTACGGTGACCCCTTCTGCAACAGGAGCTGCTTCAACCTGGAGCCAGAACCCTGTTGTGATCCCAGCCAATAGTACTGCGGGTGTTGAGGTTAATTTAACTCATACGACGCCAGAAGTGGTGACGCTCTCTGCCACGGGGGTTCCATCGGCAACCAATGCCGTGGTCTGTACCCCAAGTTGTAATTTAGAGTTTTTTGAAGCTGGATTTTTGTTAAGTTTACCCGATCATACTTCCTGTACCGCTGCAAACTTGAGTATTCAAGCGGTCAAAATGAGTGATACAGGGACAAGTTGTGCACCTGCTTTTACCGGAAATCAGTCTATTAATTTCACCTTTAACTATAGTAATCCTGCGACGGGTTTTGTGGTGCCGAGTCTAGATGGAACCAATATGGCAGCTGCGGGTGTTGTACAAAATCGCACCATTAATTTTGATGCTACGGCCACAGCGACTTTACCTTTTACTTATAATGATGCTGGACAGGTTTCTGTGACAGTGGCTCAAGGTGCGAGTGCTGGGTTGAGTCCCGCTACAACCAGTGCGGTGGTGGTGCCAGCCAAATTTATCGTTGCAAGTCCTGATGCTAATGCGAGCTGTTCATCTAACGATGCTTTCTGTAATCCCTTTTTCAAAAAAGCAGGAGAAACCTTTAATTTGAATGTCACAGCGGCTTGCTCAGATAATACAGTGACACGTAATTTTCAAATGAATAATATCCCTTTAAGCATGAGCACCGTTGCTCCACTGTCAGGAAATCCAGTCACTTTAGGTGTTAGTAGTTTTAATATGAGTGCTGGAGATAGTGGCATTCATGCCATTCCCAATCAAACGGTCTCAGAAGTAGGGGTGTTTACCTTTAGTGCCAATTCTGTAAGCAATGGCTATTTTGGTGTGCTTAACTCTCCAGCTGGGACCAGTGCCAGTATTGGTCGGTTTATTCCTGATCATCTAGTGGTTGAGGGTAATACTCCATTGCTTCAAGATGCCACCTGCAACGCATTTACCTATCAGGATCAGCCTTTTGGGTTTAATGTCGATCCTGTTTTGACGATGACCGCTTATAACACCAACAATGTTATCACCAGAAATTATGGTGGGGATTTTTGGAAATATGCATTAGCAAGCCCTGTACCATTACCCTCACGGATCTATATTAATCAGGTATCCCCTTTGGCATCAACCCTTAGCACCGATCTCTCTGCAGGATCCGTGGTGTTAACAGGGACTGCTGATTTCGATGGTGTGGGTCAATTAACCATTAGTGGTGATAAGCTAACTTATCTGAAGTCTGCCGTCTCCCCTGTGGCTCTGGATGCGCCATTTACAGCTTCGATGAAATTGAATGTACCAAGCGCAGAATTAACAGATTCAGATGGTGTAGCCAGCGTGGCTTTTTCTAGCAATAATATTGGTAATACCAATATTCGTTGGGGGCGTTGGTTTTTGGAAAACGCTTTTGGCCCAGAAACTCAACCCTTAACGGTTGTGGGTCAGGCTCAATATTTTGATGGCACCCAATTTGTGACCAATGTGGATGATAGTTGTACACCGTTGACCATTGCAAGCGTGCCAACCCTAACATTAAGCAATTTTACTGGAAATCTAAGTGCGTTGGATACAGTATTAACCACCCCTTTAGTGCCAACCAGTGGCGTGGCTGCTTTTATATTGAGTGCACCAGGCGTCAATCATGAGGGGACTGTACAACTTGAGTTCAGTTCACCAAGTTGGTTACAGTATGATTTTAATGGAGATACAGTGGCCGATAATGCTAAGGCCACTGCGACCTTTGGCGTATTTTCTGGTAAGAAGCCAGTGATTTACTGGCGTCAGAGTTTTGGGAATTAAGCTTTCTTTAAAAACTCAGTTAACAAAACGATTCTCACACCATTGACCCGACCTTCTACTTGAGTCGGGTTATCCGTGAGAGAAATATTTCTCACTGCGGTGCCACGTTTAGCGGTAAAGTTAGCGCCTTTAACCACCAAATCTTTAATTAGGGTAACATTGTCTCCAGCTTGTAACTCCGCACCATTACTATCTCTTGTGGGCTCAGCATTTTCATTGACGACAGTTGCACCAGCTTCAGCCCATGTACGCACATCTTCCTCCAAA
>PCTP01000200.1:0-24801 GCA_002770795.1 Gammaproteobacteria bacterium CG22_combo_CG10-13_8_21_14_all_40_8
ATTTATATGGGCAAGCTGGTACAGCATTCATTCCTTTATAACTTACTCAACTTGTTTTGGCCTCTACCTAAAAAGCTGGCGGAGATCCGTGACTTAGTGAAACCTCTTGAGTTGGATTTGCAGATGCGCCAAGCCGTGGAAACCTTATCGGGAGGACAAAGGCAACGTACTGCCCTAGCACGGGCTTGGTATTCCAACCAAAAACTTTTTATTGGCGATGAGCCCACCTCCTCAATTGATCCCCTGATGGCGGGTGAACTATTAGCGCAAACACTCAAGCGCTTTAATACAGTGATTATTGCCTCTCACGATTGGCATTTAGCTCTAGAACATTTTGATCGGGTGATTATGCTCAAAGATGGGCAAATCGCATGGGATCGATCTCGCGCTGAAATTAATATAGAAATGCTTCATCAATTTTGTGACGTTTAAATGAGTGCTTCATGGAGAGCTTAAAGAACATTCATCCGTTGCGCTGGGTGACATTGGTTATTTTGTTATCAGCACTATTGGTATTTCCTTTTGCCGATTTGGCTTGGTTGAATACCGATCCAGTAGATGAACTCATGCAAATTGGCTTGGGGTTGGTAACGCCCCAGGTGAGTGATTGGCACCAATATATTTCGGCTATTCTACTCACCTTGCAAGTTGCATTGATCGCCGTTGCTGTCGCCCATATAGTAGGGCTGTTTTTAGCCTTCTTTTTTCATTGGGGTTGGGTTCGATGGATCTGTGCTTTTCTACGCGCCATCCATGAACTTTTTTGGGCGATGCTTTTTATGCAAGTTTTTGGACTCACGCCAATGACAGCTATCATCGCAATCAGCATACCCTTTAGCTGTATGATGGCCAGAGTTTACCATGATTTAATCACAGAAGCTGATGCTAAGGTTGCCCATGCCATACAGTTTCAATCTGACGCAATAAGCCTATTTATTTACGCAAAATTAGCACTGACTTGGCCCAGTATTAAAGACTACTTAGCTTACCGTTCAGAATGTGCTGTACGTTCCAGTGCTATTTTAGGCTTTGTCGGCATTCCTACCTTAGGATTCCATTTGGAAACCACCTTTAAACAAGGGGTATATGATGAAGCCAGTGCATGGTTGATAGCTTTATTATTGTTACTATTGCCCTTAAGGAAATTACTGAACCCTTCACGACTGATACTGGTAGCCTTTGTCGCTCTATTTTTACTGCCAGAAACTCAAACCGTGAGTTGGCCATTAGTGAAACGATTTATTACCCAAGATTTATGGCCTCAATCCATGGGTCATTTTTGGAATTACCCTCAATGGTTATGGTCTTTGTGGGCAAAGCAAGGTCTGATGGGATTAACCAATACTTTGATTGTGACTCAACTTTCATTAGTGATGAGTGGTGGTTTGGCTCTGATCAGTTTTTGGACGCTATGGCATAAACAATTTTCTTGGAAAGTTTCAGGATTCGGTTATGCGAGCTTATTGTTTATTCGTTCTATCCCTGAAATTGTTTTAGCTTTTATTTTTACCCTAATTTTGGGCGCCTCCATGTGGCCAGCGATTTTAGCTTTGGGGTTACATAATGGCGCAATTGTTTCTCATTTGACTGGGGTCGTTACCTCACAACAAGTATTAAGAAAAGATGTCTCTAACGGCCTTAATTTAATTGTGTGGGAGATCATTCCCCGAGGGTATCGCCATTTACTGACATTTTTGCTGTATCGATGGGAAATAATTTTCAGAGAGTCTGCCGTGATAGGATTGTTGGGAATTCCCACACTGGGTTTTTTTATTGACTCAGCTTTTGAAAATATTCGTATGGATGTGGCTGTTGGACTGATGATACTGACGGCTCTGGCGAATATCTTTTTAGAAACACTTACCCGAAAAATGCGAAGCTGGTCTAGATTGTCTGATTCTCCTTTAACAGATTAACCATTAAGTATAAGAGATTTAAATGGGCATAAAAAACCTACTGATCTTGTTTCTATTGGCTGCAATATGGGGTGCGTCCTTTCTTTTTATGCGGATCAGTGCCCCGATATTTGGCCCAATCACCTTAATAGAATATCGAGTTGCTTCAGCGGCTTTGGCGTTATTACTTTTTTCATTTCTACTCAATAAAAAATTACAATTAACAAAGTATGGCGTTCATTATCTCAAGTTGGGATTTATTAATACTGCACTCCCATTTTTGCTATTTGCCTATGCGGCTCAAACCTTATCGGCCTCATTATTGTCTGTATTAAATGCATCATCACCTATTTGGGGAGCTGTTGTGGCTAAAATATGGTATAAAAAGCCATTAAGTTTGATGCAAACCTTTGGAATGTTTTTGGGGGTTTTAGGCGTAGCCATATTAGTAGGGTTTGATCAAAACGCTCTAGTAAATTCTAATTTGGCGATTTTTGCTACACTGATGGCTTCTTTTTGTTATGGTATTGGTAGTAATTACAGCCAAACAAGAAAAGAGGTAGAACCTTATGCCAATGCACATGGTAGTTTGTGGGCTGCTACCATTATTATTTTACCTTTGATGTTGGCATTTCCACATGTTCAACAACCCACAACACCTATATGGATGAGTGTGATTGCTTTAGGTGTGTTATGTACCGCTTTTGCATATATTCTTTACTTTAAGTTAATTGTAGAAGTTGGTGCACAATCGGCATTAACCGTGACTTTTCTGATCCCAGTTTTTGGGGTTTTATGGGGGAGAGTTTTTTTGCATGAGTTATTGAATTGGCAAATGATTTTGGGCGCTTTGATTGTGGTGCTGGGCACTGCATTCGTGACACAAGCTTTGCCTCTACGCAGATTCAAATAAAAAAGAGGACTTATCATGGGAACTAAATTTTGGGTGATACGCACCACAAAAGTCTTTTTGACGATCTTAGTTATTTTATTGGGTGTGGAGTTATTAAAGGGGCATAGCTACCAAAACGCTGCTGTATTTGCTTTGGCCTGGGCGGCAATTACTACGGTGGTGTTTATTGGTTCAAGACTCTATCAATCTAAAAAGGGTGTTGAATGTGCGCTTTGTGATGATATTCCTAAAACAGATAATACAAATAACGAAAAATAACATAAGGTGGGATAGGACATGAAACCAGTGATTTTGCAATCTACATTAACCTGCCCCAAATGTGGCTTTGTTAAAATTGAAACCATGCCAACGGATAGTTGCCAATGGTTTTATGAATGCCAAGGCTGTCAGGTTCTATTAAAGCCGAAAAAAGGGGATTGTTGTGTGTTTTGTTCTTATGGCTCCGTACCCTGTCCACCCATTCAGCAAAATCAATCTTGTTGCTCCTGAGTGAGAGAAAATATGATACTGCCCACATTAAAGGATATCGAAAGCGCTGCCAAAATTGTGTATGAAACTATGCCAGCAACACCACAGTACAGCTGGCCTTTGTTAAATACTTTAATGGGTTGTGAAACTTGGGTAAAGCATGAAAATCACACCCCTGTGGGGGCTTTCAAATTACGCGGTGGTTTAGTGTATTTCTCTCATTTAAGCCAATTACCCAATAAGCCTTTAGGTGTGGTTTCAGCCACTCGGGGAAACCATGGTCAGTCTGTAGGATTAGCGGCAGCTAAATATCAAATACCCGCCACCATTGTTGTTCCTAAAGGTAATAGTGTTGAAAAAAACTCGGCCATGAAAGCCTTGGGTGTTGAACTCATTGAAATGGGCGAGGATTTTCAAGAGTCTCTAGAATATGCCCAACAATTAGCAGAGCAAAGAGATTGGCATCTAGTGCCATCTTTTGACAGACAATTATTATCTGGTGTGTCTAGTTACTGTTTAGAGCTCTTAAATGCCGTTGAAGCCTTGGATAAGGTTTATGTTCCTATCGGCTTGGGCTCCGGTATTTGCTCGATGATAGCGACTCGAAACGCACTCAATCTTAAAACTCAAATTATTGGCGTGGTTTCCACTAAGGCGAGAGCTTATGCCGAGTCTTTTTTGCAAGGCCATAAAGTTGAGTCACCCGTGTCCACTAAAATTGCAGATGGCATGGCCTGTAGAACACCTAATCAAGAGGCGCTAGAGATTATTCTACAAGGTGTCGATCATGTGGTAGAAGTCAGTGATGAAGAAGTTTGCGCTGCGATAGAGGCTATATATCAATGCACTCATAACCTGAGCGAAGGTGCAGGAGCCGCTGCTACAGCGGCGGCTTTACAAGAAAAAGCGTTGAATAAAAATAAAAAAATTGCAGTGGTGTTAACCGGCGGTAATATCGATCAGTCTTTGTTTCAACAAGTGTTAAGTCATGATCCTCAATTTAATGAATTGAATTGAGGTTAACTATTGTTTAAAAATCTTCCCACCTTTCATCACAAAATCAACATCCAACAGTTCTCTGATATCCTCTATAGGGGATTTGCCTGTCGCGATAATATCAGCTTGTTTTCCGACCTCAATGGTGCCAATGGAATCTGATAAACTGAGTAAATCGGCGGCATTGACGGTTGCTGATTTAATCACTTCTATTGCAGGCAGACCAGCTTCAAACATTAGCACCGCTTCTTGTGCATTGTCACCATGATGGGATACGCCAGAATCTGTACCAAACGCAACTTTAACACCCGCCTTATAGGCTTTGGCAAAATTTCCTTTCATATCGCTACCGACGCGAATGGCTTTTTCTTTGATAGCAGGACTAAATATATCGGTGGTTTGCGCCATTTTGACCACGGTATCTCCTGCCAGTAATGTTGGTATAAGATAGGCTCCCGTTTTTTTGAACAACTTTATGGCAGCGGGACCCGTGTAAGTGCCATGTTCAATACTATCGACACCCGCCTTAAGAGCCGCGATAATCCCATCCTCTTGATGAGCATGCGCGGCTACTTTTTTCCCCATACTTTTCGCGGCACGTACAACTTCAGCCAACTCGTCAGGCTCCATCTGAATGCCTGTTCCTGTTGCTCTGTTGCCAGTCCACATTGCCTGAATGATGTGAAACATCTATACCAAGTAAAAAATGTTCATCGGGCGAATAATGGGTATTAATGCGTTTAAGGATGACTTCAAAGCTTGTCGTTGAAGGATCCTGTGGCGTAAATTTCACCTGCATGGTATTGGTATCGATTAATGTCCCTTGAAGGCTGGATTGGCGTTGATCTTCTGTGAGTGAAAATGTTTTCAGATCCTGATGTATGCGGCCGCTGACTCTATCGAAGTATTGTGCATGGCGACCTTTAGATTCTGCTCGTTGTCTCTCCTCACCCTCTTTAACAATATTCCAGCGATTACTTCCCCTGATAACAAAACCATTGACCGATTTCTGATAGGAAATTTCCATCCACATTTCATTAGGCAATGTATCTGTATTAGATTGGTATTCGCCGTACTAAACACCCAGAAGTTGCGGGATGTTTGGGATAATTTCGGCGTCTTTAGCCAAAGTAGTCGCGCTAAAAAATAAGCTAAATAAACTTAAAATGAAAAATTTCACTCTGACTCCTTCTTACTTAAGTCGTGTTTGTTTTTTATTAATAGAATGATGACACGTGTATAACACCATTCAGTGTAGATCAAATATCTTGGGCTGAAAATACTGCGATAAGAATGACGGGAATAAAGATGGGAAAATGAAAAGAATATTGAAAAAAATAAGTGAGCGTCAATCAGATTCAGAGAGAGACAACTCTCCCTGAATCATCAGTCAAAAGAGTAGCGTTAAACTATCTCATCAAAAAAAGCTTTAAAGCGTTTAAGTCCTTCGGTTAAATCTGCTGGTTTACAGGCGTAGGAAATTCGGATGGCGCGAGGCTCTCCAAAGGCTCCACCAGGTACAACCGCCACACCTTTGCTTTCTAATAACTGCTCGGCAAACACCACATCATTGGTGATCACCACACCATTATGACTGCGGCCGTAGATGGCTGAAATATCAGGAAACGCATAAAAAGCGCCCTGTGGTCTTGGGCAAATAACCTGTTCAATCTGTGACATCACCCACATGACTTCATTGCGTTTTTTGGCAAATTCAACACACATGATATCTGAAAAATCCTGTGGCCCTGCAATAGCTGCAGCAGCAGCTGCACCAACCACCGCTGGAATATTGGTGATGGAATTACTATTTAAAGTCACCACAGCAGTGGCAATGGCTTCAGGCCCTGCCATCATACCCACACGCCATCCGGGCATGCCGTAGGATTTAGAAATGGAGTCGAGCATAATAATGCGATCGCGTAATGCGGGGTTGGTCTTGAGTAAATGATGAAAACCAATGCCATCAAAAACCATTCGGTTGTAGATATCGTCAGAGATAATCCACAAATCATGGCGTTCTAACATATCACCCAAGGCTTTCACTTCAGCTTCGCTATAAACCATGCCTGTAGGGTTTGATGGGTTGTTAAATAATAGGACCTTGCTTTTAGGGGTGATGGCCGCTTCAAGCTGCTCAGGTGTTAATTTATAATTCTGTTCAGCAGGGCAGTTCATCATGACAGCCTTGGCACCAATTAAATCTGATATATCCCGATAAGTGGTCCAAAATGGCGCTGCAAACAGCAGTTCATCCCCTTCATTTAACAAAGCATAAAGCAAAGTAAATAACAGATGCTTTGCACCTATACCCGTGGCGATGTTGGCTTTTTTGTAGTCATGAAAGCCATTTTCTTCCAGTCGCATTAAATAAGCATTAATCAAGACATCCTCACCACGCCCTGGTAAATACTGACCAGAATCTTTGTTTAAAGACTCACGTGCTGCCTGATAAACATGTTCAGCGGGTAAGAAGTTTGGTACACCAACGGAAAAACTGATGATATCCCGTCCCTCGGCTTTTAATTGTTTGGCCTTATCGGCAATCATCATAATAGTACTGGATTTTGCATGACCCATACGTTCAGCTAAATTTGGCATTGAATGTGCTCTGTGGAATGATTAGAAAAATTGAGATGGTCAATTTTAAAACATTTTGGTTAAATAGGATAATGATTATTGGTTATTTCGTAGCGTTTATGGTGTGAGTTATGGGTTATATGTCCTTGGACCAAAGTGTTACCAATGTTTGTGTTCTGTATATTTTCACAATTTGTGAGATTAGATAGGAGTAACTTAATAGTCATATCGAATTTACTGTCATATCGAATTTACTGTCATATCGAATTTACTTTTCTCAAGCTAACAAATCTGCTATGTTTTATGTAAAAAAATAACACGAGGCAATAATTAATATGGCATTTTTTGATTCATTGAAACAGCGTCTTAGTCTAATTTGGGCGGCCTTTTTCAAACCCATGCCCCAAGAACAGCTATGGCAACGTGCTAATGATAAACAGAGTACCGCTAAAAAAGTACGGTTAAATAGCCGATTAAATGCCAAGCAAGGCAGTCGTATTTTGATTATTGATGACTCAAAGACGGTACTGGCTTTTTTAGGGGGCATACTTAAACAAAATGGTTATGAAGTATTTAAAGCACTTGATGCAGAGACAGGGGTTGAATTGGCTTTGTCAGATAAACCCGATATGATATTTCTAGATATCGTATTGCCTGGCATGAGCGGTTTTGCTGCACTACGTTTGTTACGCAGGGGAAGCACTTTAAATGACGTTCCCGTTATTATGATGAGTGGTAATGCAGAGGCGACAGAGGAGTTCTACATACAGAGTATTGGTGCGGATGATTTCTTGAAAAAACCATTTTCTCGCGCAGAAGTTTGTGCGCATATAGAGAAATTTATTGGTAAAGATTTAAAATTAAACAGATCTAGAACGGAGTCGGTTAAGGCCGCCAAGAAGCTTAAAAAAACAGATTGAGGGAAAAATTTACTTCAGTTGTCAAAAGATTACTCGGATACTAATTTATAAAAATACCAAAGAGCGATGCATAAATAAACAGCTATTTGATTCTAGTTGAAAGTAGTGAGAAATAGAAACTCTGAGATAGAAGTGGATACAAGAACCAGAATGCGAGAATGCGCCAATAGCGAGAAACCATTTTAATTAATGGGTGTCCTAAGACGATTGGAGAGGATCGTTTTATTAAGCAGATTGAAGAGCAAACAGGTAGGCGCGGCGCACCTAAATTAAGAGGCGGCGATAGGAAATCGAAGAATTTTAGTAAAAAATGAGAATCAATTTACTCCGACCCCTTTGATTCCTTTGATTCTAAAGGCCGGGATCTAAAACCTATCCTTGCGGGAAGATGCAGCGTATCTTCTGTCGTGCTTAATCTTGAATGACTTTAACCGTTGCAGACAAAACCTCATCAGGTCATTCATTTATAGTAAATAATTTATCACTCCCAGCACCGCAAGCGATGATAGACTTCATCATGGTTTCTACTTTCACTTCTGGATAGTAAACGACCAAATGATTGGGGATATGATAAATATTTCCTGATGTGGGATTTGGGCCTGTGGGTACAAAAATAGTGACCATACCATTGGCATGTTTTGAGGTGACGAGTGCCGTCACGCTGGTTTCACAATGCTCTCCAAAGAGTTTCGCTCTCACCACTTCACCTTTAGAAAATGGACTTCCTTCGCTACCACCAAAAACCTGAGTGACGATTTCCTTTACCATACGGTAACCTGGGGCGAGTTTGATCAAGTATTTATCGAAATGATGGTGTAACCACTTTCCTAATGAGGTGGAGACTAATGTGCCAATGGCAAAGCAGCCGAATAAGATCAAGGCGATAACGAGAATGTTGGAAACTAATTCTGGGAAGCCAAATTGAACAATTGTGTACTGAGTAAGGGGTTGAATTAACTGGGTCACCAATAAGAAAACCCAGCGAAAGAAAAATATAATGATAACGATAGGTAAAATAACTAAAGTACCACCGATGAGCGCCTGTTTAATAAAGTTTTTCACTGAATTCTATTCCTCAGTTATAAAAGTTGTTTGACAGCATTTAATAACTGTTGGTTTAAAAGTTCATTTTTCACACATTTATTTTCCATATCAAAATTGTCAAAAAAACTTGGGATAGACAAGTGATCTCTCACTTCTCCACCAAAGAAGGGTGCTGATGCCACCGCTGCGGTTAAAACTGAGGCGCCACCTCTGGCGCCTGGAGAGGTGGATAACAATAACATGGATTTATTGTGAAAAACCTTTGGCTGTATGCGCGAGCACCAATCAAATAAATTTTTATAGGCTGCACTATAGGAGCCATTGTGTTCGGCAAATGAGATAACCAGCGCATCGGCCGATGATATTTGTGCAAGGAACTTTTGAGCCAACTCTGGCTGTCCTAGTTCCTTTTCTTTATCCTCACTAAATAATGGCAATTCAAAATCGTTGAGATCAAGGACTGTACAGTTTGCTTCTGGTATCAAACTGAGTGCATAGCTGACCAATTGTTTATTGATCGACTGCTTGGAGTTGGATGCGGCAAATCCGATGATGTTCATATAACAGACCCTTTGTATTGTAAAATAATTTTGTATAAGCCTAGCATTCAATTCAATGGATGTCCGAGGGTTTTATTCGATGGTTTTATATTCAGCCGCTCGTTGAATTCCTTGATAAACTTGGCGAGTCATTTTTTCTGTATTGATAAAATTCCAGCTCCAAGCGCTATCATATTTTTGCAGCGGATTATGTTTGACCACTTCCTCTTCTGATAATCCTTTTTTGATTTGTTCTGCAATAATTTTTTTTGCATCCATTAGCATTTCATTCGCTGCTAAAAGATCTGCTTTATTGGCTAATTGACCATGACCAGGGATTATTTTAGTCTGATCGTCTGCGAGAGCTAGTACTCTTTGTTGGGCAGCGATATAACCATCGAGACTACCACCCTTATTTAAATCAATAAAAGGAAACATCCTGTTAAACAATGTATCGCCCGTATGGATAATGTTTGCTTGTTTAAAATAAATGACAGAGTCACCATCCGTATGGGCATGAGCAACATGGAAAACTTGTGCATCTTGGTTATTGATATGAAATGTCATGCCATCATTGAAGGTAAATACTGGCAAAGCGGCTTTATCTGTTGATTTTCCATCACTATTTTTGATTAGCATACGCTTACGAACATTTTCTTGGGCAAAAATTTTAACGCCTAATTTGCCTAGGCTGGTGTTATTGCCGGTATGATCGCCATGTACATGGGTGTTGATTAAATAATCTATAGGTTTTTTAGCAATGGGTTGAACGGTTTTGTTGAGTTTGTCTAGCATGGGGGGCATTGAGTCATCAATCATGATAACACCGTCATCACCAACAGATAAACCAATGTTACCACCAGAGAAACCTCCCTCTCCAATCAGCATATAAAGTCCCAAACCGACTTCGATAGTTTTAAAGGTAATTTCTGGTTCTTCTTCTGCATAAGATACTGCACAAAAACATCCGAATAATAGTGTTAGATAGCTTGAAAAATATTTTAATTTCATGAATTAAATCCTGGTAAGAGTATCAGGAACTATAGATGTTATTTCCTGATACTTGTTGCAAAATTATAGAGGTGATGTTTAATTTTGTTTAATTTGTTTAACATGCACATCCATTTGTGGATAAGGAATGGAAATGCCTTTTTGGTCAAACGTCAATTTTATTTTTTCAGTCAAATCAAATTTTACCGCCCAATAATCGGCATTATTGACCCAAGGTCTCAAAACAAAATTAACGGAAGACGAACCTAACTCAGCAACGGCAATGGTTGTTTCAGGATCTTTGAGAATTCTATCATCTGCATCCACAATCTCTTTTAAAGTATTTTTAGCCAGTAACAAATCATCTTGATAGCCAATGCCAACAATCATGTCAATACGGCGAGTAGGCTTTGAGGAGTAATTAATTAGAACACCACCATAAATCGCTCCATTAGGTATGGTGATTTGTTTATTGTCACCCGTTCTAAGTAAGGTACTAAAAATAGTAATTTTCTCGACAACACCCATAACGCCAGCTACTTCGACAAAATCACCAGCACTGAATGGTCTAAAGGTGATAAGCATTATGCCAGCGGCAAAATTTTGTAGTGAATTTTGCAAGGATAAACCAACAGCCAAACCTGCCGCACCAACAAGAGCCACCAGGGATGTGGTGTTAATGCCAAGTTTTGATAAAGCGGCAATGATGACAAAAAGCAATAAAGTGCTATTCAAAATACCTGCAATGAAGTGAACCAATACTTCGTCAATATTGGACTTTTTCATAATTTTTTCAGTGATATTTACAATGGCTTTGACTACTGCTTTACCAATCAAGAAAATGAGTAAGGCTATAAGTAAATTGAGTGTATTGGGAATAATATAGGTATTGATCAATGTGCTAATTTTTTCAGGTGAAAAATCCATGGGAGGCTCCATCTTACACTCTCATATTGAGAGAAAATAAGGTTAAAAAAAGCCTGCTATGCTCTCGAACAGGCTCCTAGCAGGCTTTAGATGTTTATAGAGATTTTTTTGTCACAGTTTTTAATTTGGCTTCTACGCGGCGGTTTTTAGCTCTACCTTCGGCGGTTTTATTATCTGCAATAGGATCTACAGGGCCTTTTCCTACGGCGCTTAATCTGGATTGGGCAATTGAAAACTTGGTAACCAGATATTGCATCACAGAATTGGCACGTTTTTGAGATAACATCTTGTTATAATCCACTGAACCCGATGAGTCTGTATAGCCTGTTATCACCGCACTTGTGGAGGGATAAAGTGTCATAAAATCAGCTATTTTTTTAATCTCATCGTGATAAGAACTACTGATAATACTGCTATTGTTAGGGAATAGCACATCGACAGAAATTGAGACTTCTTTTTCTACAATGACAGGACAACCCTTGGCATCTACTTTAGAGCCATGAGGAGATTGCAAACATTGATCGAGGCTATTGACCACGCCATCATGATCATCATCTAGTTCACAACCCTTGGCATCAACTTGTATACCATAGGCAGTTGTTGGACATTGGTCTAGATCATCAGTCACGCCGTCATTGTCACTATCTGTGGGGGCAACAACAACGGGAGCTGGTTTAGAAGTGTTGAAAAAATAGCGTAATCCGATGGAAGGAATGTAATCCAATAAACTATCCCGAGCATTGAATGCTGCATCTAATCCCATAACCAAGGAAAGTTTATTTGTCATCATGGCTTCATAACCACCACCCAATAATATCTGATTAGCACCTTGTTCTGTGCCATTGACTCTTAGACGAGTTAATCCCATTTTACCAAAAAAAGAGCTAGCTGTTCGAGGGTTGTAACGATATACCGCATTTAAGTTATAATAATCGATATCCCGTTTTGGAAATGGGGTAAAATCTGATTTTGAGTTAGGATTACTATAATGAAACTCTGTCGCCCAATGATCGTTAAATTGATAACCTAAACCATAAAACAAATCATCTGCCGAGTTCAAGTCACGGATTGAATCTAGCATCAGCCAATTGTAGCCCAAATCAACGTAAAAACCAGTTGTTTCAGCCTCGCTAGCAATGGTTTGAGTTGCTCCAAATATCAGGGCAACACAGATTCCAATTATTTTTTTTTTCATCGTTATGATCCTTGTGGTTGAAAGGAAATATTTTTACCCCAGACAGTGTAAAGCTTTATAAGTATTATTTCCACTTTGGTTAGAAAACTCTATTTATCGGTGAGGTCAGAAATAAAAGATTTGTCTATTTTTAACTTGTGTAATTCAGAATTTCATTTCAACTGATTTTTTGAGTTGAACAGAATTGTTGTTACCAGATTTGTTTTTACCAAGTTGTAATGGCTAAACTAGCGCTCAATGACTAGGAATTCATTGATTTGATCTGCTGATAGGCTTCGAGAGCTTGAGTTCTAGAGAGTTGAATATTAACCACAGGCAATGGATAGTTTTTACCTGGCTCGACATTGGCTTGTTGCAGAATATACTTGGGAGCAAGCCAAGGTTTAAATAAATATTCATCTGGCATGTTGGTCAACTCTGGAACAAATTTCCGAGTATATTCTCCTTTTGCATCGAACTTCTCTCCCTGAGTGATAGGGTTAAATATTCTAAAAAAGAGCGCACAATCCGTCCCACAGCCAGAGACACATTGCCAACTGGCACTGTTATTGGCAAGATCGGCATCTAGCAAACAGTCCCAGAACCAATGGGCTCCTTCACGCCAATCAATGAGCAAGTTTTTAACCAAAAACGATCCCTCTAACCTATGTACTAAACCAAAATAATGAAGTACTCAAAATCAATATCCTTTCAATCTAAGGTGCGTTTGTAGCGTAAAATAGCAATGATAACCATGACGCCAATGAAAACACCCAGTGCTCTAAATTCATGAGTTAGCTGGTTCATTTGAGAACCTTTTAGCATCACGCCTCTTACTATACGTAGAAAATGCGTGAGTGGGAGCAGATTTCCAATATTTTGTGCCCAATTAGGCATGCCCCTAAAAGGAAACATAAAGCCGGAGAGGAGTATGGAGGGTAAGAAGAAAAAGAAGGTCATTTGCATGGCTTGCATTTGCGATTTGGCCACCGTTGAGAAGGTAAAGCCCAAGGCTAGATTGGCGATGATAAAAAGTAGAACGCCAAATAATAACAGTTCTAAGGAGCCATAAAATGGGACCCCAAATAAATGCTTGGCGGCAATTAAGATAATTAAAGTTTGCACAGCTCCCACTAATATATAGGGCGTAATTTTTCCAATCATCACTTCGTAGGGTTGGGTGGGCATAGCCAATAGATTTTCTAAGTTGCCTCGTTCACTTTCGCGTGTCATGGCCATTGAGGTAAACATCACCGATGTCATGGTGAGGATCACGCCTAAGAGTCCTGGGACAATATTATATTGCGTGATGCCTTCTGGATTATATTTTCGATGCACAACCACATCCACAGCGCCCGGTGAGGCCATTAATTTTGAAAAATGTCCTTTCAAATCACGCGCCAAGGATTGACTCACAATGCGATTTACATTGGCCATGGCGTTGGATGCAGCGGCGGGATCGGAAGCATCTGCTTCTATGAGTAATTGAGGTCTTTTACCTTTGAGGAGTTCTCGGGTAAATCCCGACGGAATATGTATGGCAAAGGAGATTTCACCGCTGGGTAACAATTCGCTATTTTGTTGTGGGCTTTGGGTGATTTTCACAATTTTATAATAGCCAGAGTTTTTAAAACCTTGAATAAGAGAGCGAGTAATGACTGAGTTATCCTCAGCATAAATGGCTGTGGGTAAGTCTTTGGGATCGCTGTTAATGGCAAATCCAAATAAAATTAATTGCATAATGGGGATGCCCAACATCATGGCAAAAGTGAGCCTATCGCGGCGCATTTGGAGCAACTCTTTCAACAAAATGGCTTTTATTCGGGACAGTGCTTTCATGTATATTGCCTTTGATCGATGCCTGCTTGTTTCATCAGTGCGATAAAAGTATCTTCCAAACTGGTGGGTACTTGTTGCCATTGCACACCTTCGGGGCTCCATTTTTTTATCGCATTTTGTAAAAGTTGTTGCGAGTGACCGCTGATATGAATCGCTGCGCCGAAATAGCCAGAATGTTCAATGCCAGGTGCTTGTTTGATGAGATGGGCGAATTGCCGAACAGCCTCACCAGTGGCTTTATAGGTGAACAATTGAGAGCGTGCTATCACTTGCTGTACAGTGCCTTGAGTCATAATATCACCATGAGCCAAATAGACAATTTTGTCGCAGCGCTCTGCCTCATCCATATAGTGAGTAGACACTAATACGGTCATACCTTGAAGAGATAATTGATGAATTTCATCCCAAAAATCTCGTCTTGCTTGAGGATCAACGCCAGCAGTAGGTTCATCTAAGAGCAATAGTTTAGGCTGATGCATGGTAACCGCTGCGAGTGCTAATCTTTGTTTCCAACCTCCCGATAAATCCCCCGCTAATTGTTTCTTTCTTTGGGTGAGTCCGAGTTTGTCTAGTGTTACACGAGTACATTCTTTTGGGTTTTCAATATGATAAATCCGTGCCACGAAATCTAGGTTTTCTTCAATGGTGAGATCATTCCAAAAGGAGAATTTCTGGGTCATGTATCCGGTGAGTAATTTGATTTTTTCTGATTGATGTAAAATGTCATAGCCTAAACAAGTGCCACTCCCAGCTGTAGGTTTGAGTAGACCGCAAATCATACGAATAGTGGTGGTTTTTCCAGAACCATTTGGTCCCAGGAAACCCCAAATCTGACCTTTGGGTAAACAGAGATCTATGCCTTTTACGACTGCTTTTCCATTAAACTCTTTGACCAATCCTTTTACATCAATGGCAATATCAGTATTTTGAGGTTTTGTGGCGTTTCCATGGATATTGAATGGGTTCATTAAAGAGATACATCCACAGGTTGTCCTGGGTTCAGTCTGGTTGATGGCGGTAATTTTGCCTCGACCAAAAATACTAATTTATTTCGCGTATTTTGGCTAAAAAGAACCGGGGGGGTAAATTCTGCATCTTTGGCAATATGGCTGATTTTGGCTTGCACTAAGTTGGGGATGCCATCTGAATGAATGTTCACTGTGTGACTCAGTTTTATCTGAGATAATTTAGATTGTGGTAGGTAAAATTTCACTTTAAGACTTTCATCTAATAATAAAGAAATCACAGGGGTAGCTTGTTGCACAAATTCACCCTTACGATAGAAAACTTGATCAATAATACCATCCTGTTGCGAAAAAACACTGCGTTGATCAATCGCCCATTGCTTTATGGCAACATTGGATTCTGCCGCTTTTACCGCTGATCCCTGTGCTAATAATTGGTGCTCACGAGCACTTAGCTTGGCCAAATGGAGCTGGTTTTCTAGTTCAGCCAGTCGAGCTTTTGCGACTTCATAATGGCTAATGGCCTGATCTCTTTGAGATAATGTCGATAACTGCTTGTCAGCGGTTTTAATGAAACGTTCTTTTTCTAGGGCGCTAAATTTCAATTGTGCTTGAGCTTCTTTGATTTGGTTTTCTATGACGGCGATTTCCTGAGGACGTGCACCTTGGGTCATATCATCCAATTTCGAATTGCTTTGTTCTAGTTGTAATTTCGCCTCGTTGAGCTGAAGTTGTTGTTGATCATCATCCAGCTTAAACAGCAAATCGCCTTGATGTATTTTCTGTCCTTGTTGTAGCGATTGTTGCACCAACCAACCTGATGATGGTGGCGCAATGTAGAGATATTCAGCTTCTATATAGCCTGTATAGATCTCCAATTGTTCAGGCGGTTTGCAACCAAACAATGAGAGAGAAGTGAGCATGAGTAGGGCGATGCGATATTTATAAATCATGATTTGACCTTTGAGTTAATAAGGCGCTAAGAAGTATTTCTTGGTGTTGTTTAAATAAAGCTGGAATATCTAAAGTGGGTTGTGATTGAGATTCAAAGACCACTGTCCATATAATGGATAATAAAGCAGGGGCGATGATCAAACGTGCACAGGATTCTGCATCAACAGTCTTTACTTCTCCAGATTTTATACCTTGTTGAATTAGCTGTGTCAGTGCAGTTATTCCTCTGTTGATGATATTTTTACGGTAAAAACTGACCACATTGGGAAAAACAAAAGCATCAGAGATCATGATTTTAATCAGCTTGGGTAACTGAGATTGACGAATAATGAGTGGTAATACAGAGAATAGACCCTTTAGGGCTTCTTCTACCGTTACTTTGGTGCTAAAAAGTTGTTCAATCTGTTGAATTTTTGGCAAGGCAATAATTTCCACTAAGCCTTCAAATAAGGATTCCTTTGAGGGAAAATAAAGATAGAGAGTGCCCTTAGAGACCTGAGCGTTTTGGGCAATATTACTCATCTTGGTAGCAGCAAAGCCATTTTCAAAAAACTCATCTAAAGCAGCAAATAATATTTTCTGCTTTTTATCGGCTTTGGCTTCGTTGGATATGGCTCTTTTCATTTATTCGATACAAATAACTGACTGGTCAGTCATTTGTATGTCAAATCATTCATATTGTCAATAAGTTGATAGAAAATCGATATTACGAGATGTGTTGCAATAAGGTCTATTGGGTTGTTGTTGGTGGGGTATATCTACCTCAAAATACTATCTGTAGTGGTATGAAATGGATACATTTTAATAGGCTAAAATGTATCCATTCGAGCTAGGTCGAATATGAGCTAATGTTAGATCACCAAGAAATAAATAAATCCTGACGTAGCTTTTGATGAGGATCTTTTGTATAGAGATACTGATTAAAATCTGTAACACCTCTATCACGGAGTATGGTTTCATCGACACAGCAATGTCCAGTAAAGGTTTTTGGGGCTGATCTAATAATCTCATAGGCGGCATCGGCCATAATATCAACGGTTCTCGATTGTTCTAAGATCTTCTCATCACCGACGGCAAATTTGATGGCTGCGGTTGCTATGGTGGTTTTTGGCCAGAGGCAGTTCACGGCAATCTTGTATTTTTTAAATTCTTCAGCCATTCCTAAACTTAATAAGGTCATGCCATATTTAGAGATTGTATAGGGAGAGAAGCTCGCCAACCATTGCTTGTCCAATGAAATAGGGGGGCACATGCTTAAGATATGACCATGTGTGGATTTTTTAAGGTAGGGTAGGGCGTGGCGGCTACAAAGGTACACTGCTCGACTATTCACAGATTGCATTAAGTCGTAGCGTTTAACATCCGTGGCTTCAACAGGGGTTAATTGGATAGCACCCGCATTATTAATAAGAATATCAATCCCCCCAAAATGCTTGGCGGCCTTTTCAAAGGCGGCAATCACTTCGTCTTCATGGCGAACGTTGAGTTGAATGCTAAGACATTTTCCGCCCATATCTTCAATTTTCTGGGCGACAGTATGAATTGTTCCAGGAAGTTTGGGATGGGGTTCACTCGTTTTGGCGGCAACCACAACATTGGCTCCAGCTTGAGCACATTTTAATGCCGTTGCTTCACCAATGCCTCGGCTTGCGCCAGTAATAAAAACAGTCAACCCTTTTAAAGACTCAAGCATTGCGGATAACTCCAAATAGAGAAAAATTGATGACTTATACCCGTGCTACTTGGAAATCCCGTATTTCCAAGTAGCACGGGTATAGTATACTCAATAAGTTTAGTTGATCAATCCAGATTAAGAAACTTTAATCCAACACTATGCCTGGAAATACGTACTATCATCATATCGAGAATGGGTGCTTCAATGGGCAGGTTTTGCACTTGTACAGTAACTTGAGATCCAATAGGGGGAATGTGCCAATCCCCAACTTCAAGACCAATGCCATGATCACTAATATCGATGGTGTGACAAAACACATCGCCAGATTCTGGATGTGATAATTTGAGCTTCGTGCGAAGTTTAGTACGAATACCCTCTCGACGATTATCCATATTTAATCGGTCACCTATTTCAAGGAGAGCTAGTGAATATGCTCAGTGTGTTTGAGTTTATATCCGTACTACCTCAAAATGCTTGATTTCAGCACGGGTATATCAGTGTTTCACAGCTGCACTTTCCTCAAATTTGATACAGTTATACCTATATTACCTTAACCAAAGGTTTCATTGTGGATAGGTTTGGGCTATAAGTGT
This sequence comes from Gammaproteobacteria bacterium CG22_combo_CG10-13_8_21_14_all_40_8, assembly GCA_002770795.1. Taxonomy (GTDB): domain Bacteria; phylum Pseudomonadota; class Gammaproteobacteria; order Enterobacterales; genus 21-14-all-40-8. Next base: position 18,473 of record PCTP01000200.1, read on the forward strand.
ATCAAATTGATATAGCTGAACATTTTGAGGCTGCACGGTTATAGATAATAATTGCACCCATTTCTCAATAAATCAAATGACTGAGTGATTTAGTGTTAAATAAGGGATTCGATACCCCGCGCTACCTCAACATATTGGTTGTGCGGGATATTATTGGTTGGGTGGGATATTAAAGGTGTCTGATCAATTGTAGGAAGGCAAGGCTTAGATTGTGGTGATTTTATCAGTTTCAAAATCACCAATGACTTTGTTGAGTTTGTCTTCTTTAAACAAAATAACCAATTTTTTCAAAATGGGTTTTGCTTTGGGAGGTGATAGCCTGTAGGGATATTCCCATCTTTCAGTGTCAAAAGCATCTTTGGCTAGCGGCGTACCCAGAACAAAGGCAACTTGCTCTTTATTCATGCCATATCTGAGCTTGTTTACCTGTTCTTGATCAATGATATTACCTTGCTGGATGGTGATTCGATAAACGAAAGGATCTAAAAGGCTTCCTATCGGATTGGTTAAATTGCAAGCAGCTAGTGCAGTCATTAAAATAAGGACAGTGAAAACTCTTGTCATGCGGTTTCTCATAGTGTTGTTAGTAGTGACAATAGGATTATGGGTCACATTGTACCGATAACTGTGTATAATGTCAGCTATTGTTAATGGATGAGCTTTACTTATTGAGTTACTATCATTCTATCGGCAATTTTTTGTAAAAATAGTTCAATGATATTGAGCAAATTAATCAAGGGGATGCATGTTGGAACATATTCAGTTGAAAAAAGTAGGACTTAAAGTCACCTTGCCTAGAGTCAAAGTTTTAAAAATTCTGGAAAATTCCGATACAAGGCACGTGAGTGCGGAGGATGTTTATAAATCTTTACTGGAATCTGGTGAGGAGGTTGGGCTAGCCACGGTTTATCGTGTATTAACTCAATTTGAACAGGCAGGGATTGTCACCCGCCATCATTTTGAAGGTGGACATTCTATTTTTGAATTAGATAAAGGGGATCATCATGATCATATGGTCTGTCTAAAATGTGGCAGTGTTGAAGAGTTTTTAGACGAAATTATCGAAGAACGCCAACATCGCATTGCACAAAAAGCCAATTTCAAACTTCAAGAGCATTCTATGTATCTTTATGGCGTTTGTTCAGATTGTCAAAATGAATCTTAAGTTAGACAAATAATTGGTGGCCAGAGATTGCTATAACCGCTGATCTATTTGATGGCGAGAGAAATCTTTTATGAAAAAACAAAGGCCCTGCTTTCGCTGATGCTTATATCGCATCTTGCCAAAGCTGAATAAATAAAACCCTTTATAAATGATGGATGCAGTTCTTATCCCGATGGTAATCTGCAACAAAAACAATTGTGGCTAATAAGTTGTTGCGTGGCACAGGGTATGGTTGGAGTTACCCTCATGGTTATGGTGAGTTAACCGACGAAGAAAAATTACAAGCTAAGCGGGCATTGGCACAATATGAAACCATCTCATCCAAATTACTCCCCAAAAACTAAAGATTTTGTCGATTATTTAGCCACGCAGACCCTATTACGTCCAGAGTTTTTTGCTTGATACAAAGCCTTATCTGCACGATTGACCCATTCATTTGCTGTTTCACCAGCCTTGTACTCGGCAACACCAATAGAAATTGTCACGCTCTGGTTGGGGGTAAGTTGCGAGACTTCAATCAAAATTCTTAACTGTTCAGCCAGTGTGTAAGTTGTTTCTAAATCCGCATGGACAGGAATAATAATAAACTCCTCGCCGCCTACGCGATAAAGATTGTCTGTTCCTCGTAAGCGCATTTTTAAAATTTGAGTGAAATCAATCAGTACCTCATCTCCCTTTACATGCCCATAAGTATCATTAATATCTTTAAAATGATCTAAATCGATAGAAATGATGGAAATAGGTGATGGATGTCTTGTCTGAGTCTGCACCAACTTTGATATTTCATAATCAAAGGCACGACGGTTTCCGACCTTAGTGAGAGAGTCTTTAGTTGCCTGTTGTAATAACTGCTTACGTTGATCATTGGTGCGATTGGCAAAAATAAGCGCAAAAATATTCGTGGCTAATAAGGTCACCATGGTTGAGGTAAAAGCTATCATGTCTATTTTGGAATAGGTGATTAGAGCTAAAATAACAATGGCGATAAAATTAGCTGTGGCCGCAACCTTATATTTATTCAAATAATAGATAGAGACGGTTGCCGGATAAGACCATACAATTTGATGGGTACCTTTTAGAACAATGGTCAGGAGCATTCCAGCGAGCATTATAAAAGAAATAACTAAACTAGCACCTTTGGTTTTGCCGGTTTTATAGACATATAACCACAATGAACACATACCAAAAATAATTGAGGAATCGAACACACCAATAGCCCATTCTGCTTTGTAAAGGCGAAAAAAAGCGAAAGGTAATAGACTTAAAGCAGTAATAGCACTGAGCCATAACAGCACCGTTTCCTCTGTTTTGCGAGTCCTTATAATAGAAGTATCAATGGGTTTCATTGTAATACATTCGATTTATTAAATTTGATCTTATTGGAGCAGTCTTAAACAATGGAAGAATCCTTAGCAGGGTATATAAGGGTTAAAATTCATTGACTTCATCAATAAGCAGTATAGACGATAAATAGGAAAGTATTTTTTGTGATCAGGGGTAGATGGTATTACATAGGTAGTTATTTTGAAGAAAATGGAGATAATATGTTAGGTGCTATGGTAGTTGTTGCGTTTTTGTTTCCACTGATTGATGTAATTTTATCTAGCAGAAGAACCAAACAATCACCTAAAAGACGACTGGAACTCATTGCAAAAAGATTAGCTGAGAAAGAACAAGGATCTGCCAAGAAGAGTCCTGTTAAAGAGGATACCCGTAATCAATAAAATGGTGTCAAACTAAATGAGTGCTAGATTCTATGAATGTTGGCGAACTTATTGGAAAAAGAAATCATTTAAACCCAAATATCCTTTTTAGCGATTCGCCATTCGGGTTGTTTAATCATGATTTGCTTAAATAAATCAAGGTCAGTAAAATAATTCATCCATTGAATAATGGCTGATGATGCATTTTGTTGAAACCAATCTTTGTCTACTGAGGCCAATTGTCTAACAAAGGGAAAAATAGCAAAATCTGCTAAAGAGGGTATAGCACCAAAAAGAAAAAATGAATTCTGCAAATTTACCAATAACTGATTCATCACATTAAATGCATTATTTTGATGTTCATTATCACTTTTTTCTGGGTAATCTATTGCGTATTTATAGCGATCAAGGAGAGGTTTTAATTCAGAGTCATTTTGTTGGATCAAAGCTAATTGTTGATTCAAGGGGGCTTTTAACCACCCATCAGGATCGCACTGATGAAGTGCCCAATGCATAATATCGAGACTTTCATCAATGACGGTATCGGGTAACACTAAAACAGGTACAGTTCCCTTTGCCGATATAGTCAACAATTCCTTGGGCTTATGTTTTAAAACAACCTCTCGATGCCAGTATTGAGTCTTTGCATAGCCTAAAGCCAGCCGAGCGCGCATGGCGTAGGGGCAACGACGAAAAGAGTAAAGAATTGGATAGGGTGCTGAATAGTTCATTCAATTTGAATTTTTAAGGGTTTTTTGCGATAGTGTGGATTTCTTGCAACTCTAAAGTCGCTTGTTCTTCACCATTTTCCTCTTGATAGATTTTTACTGGAATATATTGATATTGAGGCGCCATCCAAAATAAGGTTGTTCGATCCTCTACTTTTCTAGATAAAATGAGGGTGCTGATTTTTTTACCTAGAATGCTAAGTTGTTCTTCACCCAGTATCTTAAATACTCGAGTTCTAACTTCCCCTTTTCCAGATACAGGAATTTCAATCGTGCCGGTTTTTTGTCCCTCTATAAGTTTTTTTCTGATGAGAATTTGATAATTTAAGGGATCCGCAATGGGTGATTTAAGAGGAACATCCCAAGAGAAGTTGTCATTGTGTCCTTTGAGTTGTTTCTTTTCCCAATCGTAGTATTCTTCAGTTTGCTTTTTACTAAACGAGTTTTTCACATGATATTGATAGTGAAGTGGTTTGAGTTGATCAGCAGTGATTTCAAAGAGTGATTGTTCCTCACGTTTATCTTTGAATAAAAAAATCTTTGCCTCGGTACTAATGGATAGTTGCCATTGATTATTGGGGAGCTTTTGTAAAATACGGGTGGCTGAACCTCTTTTTTTTCCTTTTTGAAGGAGGTTGTAACTTGCACTAAAGGGTTGTAACCAAGCGTTTGCCGTTGTTATTGAAAGTTGCGTCTCTTGACTTTGTTGTTTGAAGTCAGCGACTGCTTCAGGTGCTTTTTCTACAGCGGTTTCTGATTGAGTCGTTGGTGCGACTGGATTTATCTCTGTTTGATTAAAAGCGAAAACTTGAATTGAAAAAGCGAATAACCAAAAGGCGAATAACTTGATTGACATTTTACGAGTAGTGAACACTGAGCTCTCCTAAAGTTGGAGCAATTCTCCGTCGAGAGTAGCTCCTTGGGATTCTAATTTTAAGCGTTGACTACAAAACAGTTGTACCACTTGAGGATACAAAATGTGCTCTAAATGTTGCACTTTTTGTTTGAGGGATTCCTCCGTATCCAGTGGCTCAATATCAAATTTGTTCTGTGCAACCAGTGGCCCTCCATCCAGTTCGGCAGTCACAAAATGAATGCTACAGCCATGATACAAATCTCCTGCCTCCAAGGCTCTTTGATGCGTATGTAATCCTGGGTATTTGGGAAGTAGTGAGGGATGAATATTGAACATGCGGCCATGATAGTGTTGTGCTATTTGTTTTCCTAAAATACGCATAAAGCCCGCTAAGACCACAAGCTCTGGAGTGAAACTATCAATGGCTTGTTGTAGAGCTTGATCAAATTCATCTCTTGAAGAATAAGACTGGTGTTGTAGCACAATGGTTGAAATCTGATGATTTTCAGCCCGTTGCAATCCATATGCATCGGCTTTGTTCGATATAACGCCAACAATCTCACCATCGATTTGACCTGATTGGCAAGCATCTATCAACGATTGTAGATTGGTGCCACTCCCCGAGATTAGAACCACAATTCTTAGGGGGGGCACCTTTTTTACCTTTTGACAGATTTTAGGTAAAGACGAGGACATTAAGACTGAAATTCAACAAATGATTTTTCTGATTTAATATGTTCAATATAACCAATCTGCCAAGCGGTTTCACCGGCACCTGTCAACAGGTTGATGGCTTCTTGAGCATGTTTTTGAGGGAGCACAATGACCATGCCTACACCACAGTTAAAGGTGCGATACATTTCAGCAGTTTCGATATTGCCTTTTTGTTGTAACCAATTAAAAATACTTGGCCATTTCCAGCTTTGAGTTTTAATGACGGCTTTGGTGTTATCGGGTAACACTCTAGGAAGATTCTCCGTTAAGCCGCCACCTGTGATATGTGCCATGGCATGTACAGGTAATTGACGACAAAGAGAAAGTAGGGACTTCACATAGATTTTTGTGGGTTCTAATAAATGATCTTTCAGTGGCTTATCATCAAGCATTTCATCTGTAGACGCGCCAGAGACTTCTAACACTTTACGAATTAATGAGTAACCATTGGAATGAGGGCCTGAGGATCCTAGCGCTAATAACACATCACCTTTGCTCACTTGAGAGCCATCAATGATATTTTCTCGGTCAACAATACCCACGCAAAAACCAGCGAGGTCGTAATCGCCTGATTTGTACATCCCGGGCATTTCAGCGGTTTCTCCACCAATCAATGAGCAACCAGATTGCAAACAACCTTCGCCAATCCCAATCACAACCTGTTGTGCGGTATCCACATCTAACTTACCACTGGCGTAATAATCTAAAAAAAACAAAGGTTCAGCACCTTGAACCACGAGATCATTCACACACATGGCAACTAAATCTATACCAATAGAATCGTGTTTATTGATTTCGGTCGCTAACTTAAGCTTAGTGCCCACACCGTCTGTGCCTGCGACTAAAACAGGCTCTGTAAAACCTTTAGGAAGTGAGAATAGTGCACCAAATCCACCAATATCAGTTAAAACTTCAGGTCGACGAGTCTTTTTGGTGACTGACTTGATGCGACTGACCAGTTCATCACCGGCTTCAATATCGACGCCTGCATCTTTATAACTTAAACCTGATTTTTTATCTAACACTCTAGAGACCTGTTTTGGGATTTGGAAAAAGCCTATTTTAACAATTTGCGAGGCAATTGGGTAGAATTCTTATGTAAACTTTAGCAAAGAAATAATAAAGTAGTGGTCGATTTTAGACTCTTTTTTTACAAAAAAATG
>PCTP01000200.1:24839-26636 GCA_002770795.1 Gammaproteobacteria bacterium CG22_combo_CG10-13_8_21_14_all_40_8
TTAAAATGATGCTGAAATTTGGTCTATAGCTAAGGATGTCGTATTATAGCGCAGGAACCCTTTAATGAATCATGATGAAAAGTATGTTTAAATCAATTTGGATTATGTTGCTCGTTTTGACTTCTTTGTACATGGCTAATAACCATGCATCGGAAGAGGTTGATATTTATCAAGTTTCAATGCCTGTCACTGACCAGACACCCAACACCCGTTCTAAAGCTATTGAGCAGGGTTTAAATAAAGTACTCATTCGTGCCAGTGGCCTCGACTCGGTGCTGGGCAATCAATATATCAGCGACAATATTTCTAAGGCTAGAACCTTTATTCAAAAGTTTTCGTACCAGGTTTATCACCCCATACAACCATTAAGTGATGATAAACTTTCAGAAAACTCACCCATTACACCTTGGGAATTGGTGATTGATTTTGAACCAGGTTCTGTTCAGCGCCTTCTATCGGAAGCAGGTTTGCCCGTTTGGGGGAAAAGAAGACCTGTGGTTTTAGTCTGGATTGCCGAACAAGAAGGACTCGATCGTAAAATTCTTAGTTCAGATAGCGATTCTGCTAAATTATTAACCGCCTTATCACAAGATAGAGGCATCCCCTTTTCATTACCCCTAATGGATCTCGAAGATAGTACCCAAATTGAAATGACGGATATTTGGGGGCGATTTTCAGCCCCAGTTGAGCAGGCTTCAAAAAGATATGCCGCTGACGTGGTTGTGTTGGGGCGGGTTTATTCACAAGGTTCCAACCAATGGCAAGCCGATTGGCAATTTGTCATGAACAAAGATGGATCTAAAAAGCGGGCAGGTTGGGATCAGACTGCACCGAGTCGTACAAAAATTTATCAACAGTTGATGAGTGAATTGGGGCGCAAACTTTGTTCACAATATTGTGTCATGCCCACATTATCCGATGAAGCTGAAATGAGGATCTCCATTTCAGAACTACAAAATTTCCAACAAGCGATGCAAGCCGAGCAATATTTACAGAGCTTATTACCAGTTAGGGCGGTAAATATTGAAATATTGAGTGTGGATCGGGTTATCTTTAAATTGCATCTTGTCAGTCGAGAAGAAGATGTGCTTGAGGCCATCAGCTTAGATACGGCATTAAAAAATCTGCCAAATTATGACAATATTGGCGCTGAGAAAACCCTTTATAATTTTAGTTGGGTAAAGTGAAAATAAAAAATCTGCCCAATTTAATTACCTTAACTCGGCTCATTTTACTGATCCCATTGGCCTATTTTCTCTATTATCGATCTTATCAACAGGCATTAATTGTATTCATAGTTGCTGGTGTCTCCGATGGTTTAGATGGTATTTTAGCCCGTTCATTTCACTGGACTAGCCGATTCGGCGCCATTGCTGATCCCATTGCCGATAAATTACTGATGCTGGTTTCTTATTCCTTTTTGGCATTTCAAAATATTCTGCCAATGTGGTTGCTTATGTTAGTAGTAGGTCGTGATGTTTTAATTGTTGCCGGTGCATGGCATCTCAAACATCTGCAGCGCTCAATTAAATTAAGCCCTACATTGATGAGTAAAATTAATACTACTTTGCAAATAATACTAGTCACTGCGGCTATGTTTGCCTTGGTGTTTAGCTTTATTCCCGACCAAGTCACTCAGATTTTAATTTGGGTGGTTGGACTCTCTAGTTTGATCAGCGGCATACAGTATTTAATGATTGCTTGGCATCTAAAAAAGAACGTCCAAAATGCTCAGTTGACTTTAGATCAAGTCGAGCTAGGTGATGTGAATATAGAACCAAGACAGGATGGTTGATA
>PCTP01000114.1 GCA_002770795.1 Gammaproteobacteria bacterium CG22_combo_CG10-13_8_21_14_all_40_8
ATAGTCGCTCTATTTAACGAAATTCATCGGGAAATCTGGCCAAACGGGCTTGGTCGCAGTCGATCAGTCTATTCCTGGACAGGCTCCTAGAAGCTTTATGGTTTATCGCCGTGGCTTAAGCCGCCGAGTTTAGCGAGAAATTGCTGGGCTTCCCGACGTTATCAATTTTGATAACCGAATTGGAAAGGAGAAAACATGTTTGTCGACCAATTTGAACGCAAGTTTAGCTATTTGCGACTCTCAGTAACGGATATCTGTAATTTTAGTTGCAGTTATTGCTTACCGGATGGCTACCAATGCCACTATCAACACCAACCACTTTCTTTAGCTGAAATGACCCGTCTGGTTAAAGGTTTTGCTGCTAACGGCCTTAGCAAGGTGCGCTTAACAGGTGGCGAACCCGCTGTTCGTAAAGATCTTGTGCATCTTATTGAAGCAACTGCAAATATCTCAGGCATAGAAACTATTGCGGTAACTACCAATGGTTACCATCTGCCTCAACATATTCAAGATTGGAAAAATGCAGGACTCAATGCCATCAACATTAGTGTAGATAGCCTTGATGCCCCTCTGTTTAAAACCATTACTGGTCACGACCGATTGCATGAAGTACTACAAGGCCTCGAAATGGCTTTAGACTTAAATCTTAAAGTTAAAATAAATGCTGTGCTTCTAAAAGGACAAAATCACACACAACTCCCTCTATTCCTTGATTTTGTCAAAAAAAGAGATATCGCGATTCGATTTATCGAACTTATGCAAACGGGTGATAATAAAAGCTATTTTGATCGACACCATCTTTCAGGTAATATCATCAAGCAACATCTCGATAAACAAGGCTGGAAACAACTACCACGCCAAGTGACGGCTGGACCAGCGGTTGAATACATCCATCCAAACTATCAAGGTAAAATTGGTTTGATTATGCCTTATAGCAAAGACTTTTGTAGTAGCTGCAATCGCTTAAGAGTCAGTTCTCAGGGCAATTTGCATCTGTGCTTATTTGCTTCCAAAGGTCACTCTTTACGTTTCCTGTTACAAAGAGATGAACAACAAGCTGAATTGATATCCCATATTGAATCGCTGCTCTATCAAAAAGAAAAGACACATTATCTGCAAGATGGCTATAGTGGTTCTACCTACAATTTATCTATGCTGGGTGGTTAGTTTGAAAACATTAGGCGTTATCTTAGCGGGCGGCCAATCTAAAAGAATGGGAACCAGCAAGGCCGAACTGATATTACCCAACGGCCTAACTCTATTACAACATGCTGCGCAAATATTGGAACAAACTGGTATCAGACAAACAGTGATCAGTGGAAATCTTGAAGGTGGGATACCTGATCGTATTCCACAATTAGGGCCATTAGGTGCTATAGAAACTATCATCCACAAATTAAATCCAACCAGGATGCTGATTATTCCCGTTGATATGCCGGCTCTTCGCCCCTCCTTATTAAGGCGGTTAATCGCTCAAGCCCCGAAGCACTTAGCCAGACATTTTGAGGATCATCCTCTTCCATTGTTATTGCCAGTAAATCCACTGATTAAAAGACATATTCGAAAGATTATGGAAACAAGCGATCCTCGAAAGCATGGAATTCATCATTTATTAGATCATATAGATAGCCGACAATTTCATGCCAGTGCTTTCGATCAACAACAGCTCAAAAATATCAACACCCCCGAACAATGGCAGCAATTTTTACATAAAACACCAACAACACCTTCTAGTTAGACAACAGTATCCACCAATTTAGGATGAACCCCATGAGCCACAAAGAGAAATTACCCTTTATTCCTTTAAATATTGCCGTATTAACTGTTTCCGATACCAGAACCCCAGACAATGATTCTTCGGGAGACACCTTGGTCAATGGCGCGCTTGAGGCCAATCACCAAGTTGTTGCCAGAACCATCGTCAAAGATGACATCTACCAATTGCGATCCATCGTTTCACAATGGATTGCCTCAGAATCTATCCAAGCAATTTTGATTACTGGGGGTACAGGATTTACCTCTAGAGACAATACCCCTCAAGCTCTCACCTTATTATTTGATCGGGAGGTGGAAGGCTTTGGCGAATTATTCAGAGCAATTTCTTATGAGGAAATTGGCACATCTACCATTCAGTCTCGCGCCTTTGCTGGTGTTGCTAACGAAACCGTTATTTTTGCCCTGCCCGGTTCCCCCAATGCCTGTCGTACCGGCTGGGATAAGATCATTAAACAACAATTGGATGCGAACCATGGCCCTTGTAACTTTGTCCCCCATTTAAAAGGGGTCGATCTAGCAGCCTGTCTTTCTAGAGATTAATCAAGGAAATTCTATGAATCAACAATCCCAAGCAAAACTGTCTCATGTCGATGGGAATGGACAGGCGAATATGGTAGATGTGAGTGACAAAGCCATTACCAAACGTGAGGCTCGCGCTGAAGTTTTCCTGCGTCTGCGACCAGAAACCATTGCTCATATTCAAGAAAACCGTTCTAAAAAAGGGGATGTATTGGCTGTGGCTCGTATTGCCGGTATCCAAGCTGCCAAAAAATGTGCTGACTTAATTCCACTGTGTCATCCATTAATGTTAACTAAAATTTCCGTTGATTTTGAATGGATAGAGGATCACCCAGAAGGTCAGCTTAGAGTGGAATCTTTTTGCAAACTCGCTGGGAAAACCGGTGTTGAAATGGAAGCTCTCTGTGCTGCCAGTATCACAGCTCTCACTTTATTTGATATGTGTAAAGCTGTAGATAAAAGCATGGTGATTAATGGCTTAAAGGTGCTGTCAAAATCTGGAGGACGATCTGGGAATTGGTCGAGGGAATCATAAAATGACTATTACTATTTTATTTTTCGCTCAAACCAGAGAACGTCTTCAATGTAGTCAACTTGAGTGGCCTCTCGAGCAAAGTATGGATGTTCGCTCTCTTATCGAAACATTAATTGCTCAACATCCCCATTGGAAGGATATCCTGCATGAAAAGCTATTATGTGCAGTCAATCAAACCCTGGTAGATCCGCTACATATTCTGAACGCAGGGGATGAAGTGGCATTTTTCCCTCCGGTAACTGGAGGTTGATATGGATTACATCAATATTCAGACAGAAAATTTTCAGGTACAAGATCTTTATCAAAAACTCATTGATGACAACGGCACTCAAGGCGCTTTGGCAACATTCGTAGGTCTAGTACGCTCGCAAGAGAAATCTCAGGGTGTCAATCCAGAAAATCGGGTTCTATTTTTAACTTTAGAACATTACCCAGCCATGACGCAAAAGGCCTTAGAGAAAATTATTGAGCAAGCCAGAGAACGATGGGATTTAGGCAGCGCCGTAATCGTTCATCGCGTTGGCACAATAGACGCAGGAGAGCAAATTGTCTTTGTTGGCGTCACTAGCTCACATCGTAAAGCAGCCTTTGATGCTTGCGAATTTATCATGGATTATCTAAAAACTAAGGCCCCATTTTGGAAAAAGGAAACCACAGCCAAGGGCACGCATTGGGTTGAAGCCAAAACATCCGATGAGAAGGCTGCCAGTCAATGGTAGAAAGAAAGTAAGTTGTTCTAATTTATTGAATAATATTGGTTTTTATGTTTCGAATCATCTATCATTTACTCACTACCCATGGCTATTTTTGAAATACTGTGTCAAAACCTACTTTTTCAGTCATTCCCCGCTGCGATTTCGATAATAATTGTTTTATCAACCGAGAATTGAGTCTATTATCCTTTAATCTAAGGGTGTTAGAACAAGCTTTAGACACCAACCATCCTCTTCTAGAGCGTTTGAAATATTTACTGATATTTTGCAGTAATATAGATGAGTTCTTTGAAGTCAGAGTTGCCAAGCTCAAAGCCAGTTTGCACTTTGGTGTCGAGTCTTTTATCGATAATGGCCTATCTGCCAGAAACACCTTGAAAAGCATCAGTGACCTATGCCATATCTACATTGAAAATCAATATAAAATTCTCAATGAAAATTTGTTACCCGCTCTAGAAAATGAAAATATTCATTTTATTCGCAGAGAAAGCTGGACAGATAAACATATAGAATGGATTAACCATTATTTCTTAGAAGAAGTCGCGCCAGTTATCAGTCCGATTGCACTAGACCCAGCGCACCCCTTCCCTAAGTTGGTCAACAAAAGTCTTAACTTCATCGCTTCCTTAAAAGGAAAAGATGCTTTCGGACGTGAATCACGATTAGCCATAGTACCAGCACCTAGAGCCTTGCCAAGACTGATTAAATTACCACCTGAATTCGGTGATGGAGATCGCTTCGTTTTTCTATCGGCAATTATTCATGCCAATATTGATCATTTTTTTCATGGCATGAAAGCCACAGGCTGTTACCAATTTCGTGTCACCAGAAACTCAGATTTATATGTGAATGAAGAGTCATCCACAGATATAGCCGCTGAAGTTGAAGGGAAATTATTTAACCGTAAATATGGTCATGCAGTTAGATTAGAAGTCGTTCAAAATTGCCCAGAAAATATTAAACAATTTTTGATGGATGAGTTTCACCTTACTGAACAAGATCTCTATGAAGCCAATGGTCCTGTTAACTTACAAAGACTCTTTGCACTCTATGGAATGATCGATAGACCCGATCTGCAATACCCGTTATTTTCTCCAGAATTACCCACTACATTAACATCAGAAAATAACCTGTTTGAAAATATTCATGATAAAGATTATTTACTCTATCACCCCTTCAGCTCCTTCACCCCGGTGTTAGAGTTTCTAAGACAAGCCGCGAGAGATCCTGCTGTTATTTCCATCAAACAGACGCTTTATCGTGTTGGTCATGATTCTGAAATAGTAAAATTATTAGCAGAAGCCGCTAGAAATGGTAAAGAAGTCACCGTTGTGGTTGAACTGAAAGCGCGTTTTGACGAGCAAGAAAATCTCACACTCGCCAGTCTACTTCAAAAAGCAGGAGCCGTTGTTTGTTATGGCGTGGTAGGTTATAAAACCCATGCGAAAATGATGTTAGTGCTACGCAAAGAATCTGGAAAATATAAACGCTATGTCCATTTGGGCACAGGAAATTACCATACGCAAAACGCTCGTATTTACACGGATTACTCGTTATTTACCAGTAATCTCGACATCTGCGAAGATGTACATAACATCTTCCAACAACTCACTGGCATGGGAAAAACACTTCCCATGAAAATGCTGGCCAATGCCCCTTTTAGTTTAAGAAAAAAACTCCTCGATCTGATCGAAACTGAAACTCAAGCAGCACTTGATGGTAAAGAGGCTGAAATTATTATAAAAGCCAACGGCCTCACTGATCGTGGCATTATTACAGCCCTTTACCAAGCCTCTCAAACTGGTGTTAAAATTCGTTTAATTATCAGAGGGATCTGCGTACTCAAACCGGGAATGCCAGGAATTTCTGAAAACATTCAAGTCAAATCTATTATCGGGCACTTTCTGGAACATAGTCGTGTCTTTTATTTTGCCAATTCAGAACCACAACTTTATCTTTCTAGCGCCGATTTAATGGAAAGAAATCTTACCAAGCGTATTG
>PCTP01000167.1 GCA_002770795.1 Gammaproteobacteria bacterium CG22_combo_CG10-13_8_21_14_all_40_8
CACCCAAATATTGTTCAATTCTCAATAGTTGGTTGTATTTCGCCATTCTATCTGATCGACATAAAGAACCGGTTTTGATTTGCCCTGATGCCGTAGCAACAGCTAAATCAGCAATAGTGGAATCTTCCGTTTCACCTGATCGATGAGAGATAACCGTGGTATAGCCTGCTTCATGAGCCATACTAATGGCAGCCAATGTTTCAGTTAATGTGCCAATCTGATTCACTTTAATTAGAATAGAATTAGCCACTCTTTGCTCGATACCTTGCTTGAAAATTTTGGTGTTCGTCACAAACAAATCATCACCCACTAATTGAATTTTATCACCGAGTTTTTCAGTGAGTAACTTCCAACCGTCCCAATCACCTTCATCCATGCCATCTTCAATGGAAATAATGGGATATTTAGCCACTAACTCGGCAAAATAATCGACAAACTCCGCAGAAGTTAAGGATTTACCTTCTGCTTTAAGATGGTATTTTCCATCCTGATAAATTTCAGAACTAGCGACATCCAAAGCTAAAAACACATCTTTACCTAATTGATAACCAGCCAATTCTACCGCTTCTGCAATCGCTTTCAGTGCCGCTTCGTTAGATTCTAGATTAGGTGCAAAACCACCCTCATCACCCACAGCTGTATTCATACCCTGCTTGGATAAAACAGTTCGCAATGCATTGAATATTTCCACACCACAACGCATCGCTTCAGAAAATGTTTCAGCGCCAGCAGGAATTATCATAAACTCTTGAATATCCACATTATTATCGGCGTGTTCTCCACCATTGATAATGTTCATCATTGGAACGGGTAAACTATAAGGGCCCTCTGGATTAATCTGTTTAAAAAGTGGGACACCTTTCTCATTGGCAGCCGCTTTAGCACAGGCTAAAGAAATGGCCAGAATGGCATTGGCTCCAAACTTTGATTTATTTTCCGTGCCATCTAGTTCTATCATGGTTTTGTCGATAAGGCTTTGTTTGTCTGCATCTAATCCTATCACAGCTTGAGCTAACTCATTATTGATATGAGAGACTGCCCTTAAAACACCTTTTCCCATATAACGATTTTTATCACCATCTCTGAGCTCCAATGCTTCTTTAGAACCTGTTGATGCACCAGACGGACAACAAGCCACACCTCTATGTCCAGACTCCAAAACCACCTCTGCTTCAACAGTGGGATTACCTCTTGAATCGAGAATTTCTCGGCCAATAACCTGTTTGATTTTCATTGAAAATTCCTATAGTTAAACGATAAAAGTAAACTTGAATAAAAAATCTAAATCTGTTCCTTGTGCTGGTATGCATCTGCTGCCTTAACAAAGGCAGAAAATAAAGGATGTCCATCTCTCGGCGTTGAAGTAAACTCAGGATGGTACTGAGTGGCGATAAACCAAGGGTGATCTGGCAACTCTATCATTTCCACTAAATTATTTCCGGCTGAAGTGCCAGAAACCACCAATCCCTTTTCTACAAGTTGAGGCAATAAATTGTTATTCACTTCATAACGATGACGATGACGCTCAGAAATTTTGTCAGAACCATAAATTTCATGAGCCATTGTTCCTTTCAGCAACTTACTGGTTTGAGCACCTAGACGCATGGTGCCGCCCATATCAGAATGCTCACCACGGATCTCCGACTCGCCCTTATGATTGATCCACTCCGTGATAAGGCCCACAACCGGCGAAGCACAATGCTTATCAAACTCGGTGCTAGAAGCATCCTTTAATCCGACCACATTTCTTGCAAACTCAATCACGGCAACCTGAAGTCCTAAACAAATTCCCAAGAAGGGAATATTATTTTCTCTGGCATACTGAGTTGCTAAAATTTTTCCTTCGACCCCACGTTCCCCAAATCCCCCAGGAACCAATATGGCGTCTAAACCCGCTAAAATTTCAACCCCTTTTGTCACCAAAGCTTCTGCGTCTATATAACGAATATTGACGGTTTTACGATTTTGTAGTCCAGCATGTCTTAATGCTTCATTTAGTGATTTATAAGCTTCGGTCAAATCAATATATTTACCCACCATGCCGATATTCACTTCGCCTTTAGGATTGGCTTCTGCATATAAAACCTGTTCCCATTCCGTTAAATCAACAGGTGCAGTGGTCATGCCAAATTGTTCAATAATTAATTCATCCAGGCCTTGGGCGTTTAACACGGGAGGAATTTGATAAATGCTATCCAAATCCTTCAAAGAAATAACTGCCTTCTCAGGCACACTGGTGAAAAGGGCGATTTTGCGTTTTTCTCCTAAAGGAAGTGCTTGCTCAGAACGGCAAATCAAAATATCAGGTTGAATTCCAATAGAACGGAGTTCCTTTACTGAATGCTGGGTGGGTTTGGTTTTTAACTCACCCGCTGTTTTGATATAAGGTAGAAGCGTTAAATGCATGAATAAGGCATGTTGTTTGCCTAACTCTATACCTAATTGACGGATAGCTTCTAAGAAAGGCTGGCTTTCAATATCGCCAACCGTTCCTCCCACTTCAACCATAGCGATATCATATCCTTCAGCTGCGGCCATAATACGCTGTTTGATGGCATCGGTAATATGAGGAATCACCTGAACCGTCGCCCCTAAGTAGTCACCTCGTCTTTCTTTGGCGATAACCTCTGAGTAAATTCGTCCAGTGGTGGTATTGTTAAGCTGAGTCATCTTAGTACGAACATAGCGTTCATAATGACCTAAATCTAAATCAGTTTCTGCCCCATCTTCCGTCACATATACCTCTCCATGTTGGAAAGGGCTCATTGTGCCAGGGTCAACATTGATGTAGGGATCTAACTTCATCATTGTGATTGAAAGGCCTCGTGCCTCTAGAATAGCAGCCAAGGAAGCCGCTGCAATACCTTTGCCCAAAGAGGATACAACACCGCCAGTAACGAATATTAATCGTGCCATGAATATTTACCGAAATTCTATTAGCTCTACGAGAATCGATGAGCACCTGAAGGATGGATATCATAGCAAAAAACCTCCTTTTGCAGAAGTAATTATTTCAAGATGCCTAAAAAACAATCCTATTTCTTCTGTCGCAATTGGTATTTTCACAAGCTCAGAAAGATTACGAGAATATATAGAGAAAATAACAGGTGAATCGGTTAAAATCGATCTATAGTTATATTTAGTGAATCACTTAAGGTGTAGCAGTGGCATTTAACCGGCTCATAGAAAAATTTCTCTTTAGAATACTGCTCAGTGTTGTGCTCATTAGCATCTCAACTTTAGCCTTGATGACCCACCCTTTCATCTCTGCACCGACTATATTTACCGATAAAATACTGCATGCTTTTAGCTTCTTCGTCCTCGCTTTTTTAGCGGATTACTCTCACAAACCCTTACAAATCAAATTACCCAAAAGCCTATGGTTATTGACTTTTGGAATATCTATTGAGATTTTTCAATATTATTTCACCCAAACCAGAACAGCAGAAATATTAGATGTCGTTGCAGATATAACCGGCATAGCCAGCTATTGGCTGCTCTCCTCCTTGCTCACAAGTCTTATGTTTTGGAGAAAGGCTAGTGTGGACTCTACTCAATAGAAGGCAATATGAACTATCGAACTTCAATACAAAATCTACTCGATAAAACCTTAAAGCATCCCAATAAAGCCTATCTCCATCAACCTATTCAAGGACAATGGCACTCTTTTACCTGGTCAGAAGTAGAACATCAAGCGCGTTGTATTGCTTCTGGACTCAAAGCTCAAGGGTTTGCGGCAGGTTCGCGTATTGCTATTTTATCCAAAAATTGTGCAGAGTGGTTTATTGCGGATCTGGCCATCAGCATGGCGCAAATGATCAGTGTACCTATTTATTATACTGCGGGTGAAAGTACCATTCGCTATATTCTAAAACAGGCAGATATCAAGGCCATTTTCGTGGGGAAGCTAGATGACACCAAAGCTTCCGAACAGGCAATAACTCCTGAAATCCTTAGAATTGCATTCCCCTATCCTACCATCAACACCGAAAACAACTGGCAAGATTGGCTGCATTGTTATGCACCACTGCTAGATATCCACAACCCAAAATCTGAGGATACCGCCACCATTGTGTTTACCTCTGGAACCACAGGCAATCCCAAAGGATTAGTGATCACTCATAAAAATATCGCTGCTGCCGTGCAATCTATGGTTAAAGTTTTGTCGCCTCTAGCCAGTGATCATTGTATTTCTTATTTACCCTTAGCCCATATTACCGAAAGAACCTTAATAGAAGCGAGTTCCTTATATGTAGGAAATGAAGTGTTCTTTGTAGAGTCCATGGAAACCTTCATCGATAATTTAAAATACGCAAAGCCCAACTTTTTTCTATCGGTTCCTCGTTTGTGGCTGAAATTTCAGTTGCAGATTATCAACAAATTTTCAGAAAAAAAATTAAACTTTTTATTGTCTATTCCACTTATCAACACCTTCGTTGCTTGGCGCATTCGCTGTGCCTTAGGTTTACAATATGCACGCATTTTTGGCTGTGGCACCGCTCCCATCTCCATTTCTGTGTTACAATGGTTTCAAAAAATCGGCATCCCAATCAGCGAAGGCTGGGGCATGAGTGAAACTGCGGGACTCTCCTGCTGTAACTTCCCATTTTCCAAAGCACAGTTGGGATCTATTGGCACCCCTTTAGACTGTGTAGAAATGAAACTCAGCGATAATGATGAAATACTCATCCGTGGTGATGCTGTATTTAAAGAGTACTATCAAGATCCAGAAGCCACAGCTCAATCCTTCACAGATGGCTGGCTACACACCGGCGATTGCGCTCATCTAAATCCAGATGGTAGTTATAAAATAGTCGGCAGAATCAAAGAACAATTTAAAACCTCAAAGGGCAAATATGTGGTTCCCGTACCCATCGAAAGCCTACTCTATACCAACCCCAATATTGCTCAAGTTTGTGTCATGGGATCTGGTTTAAAACAACCTATCGCGCTGATTGATATCCATGAATCCTGTCGCCGAAAGGATCCGGTATTAATCAAATCTCTAAACACCTTGCTCAGCGAAATAAATACTCAACTTGAAAAGCATGAACAATTAGATTACCTACTCATTTGCCAAGAAGCTTGGAGCATCGAAAATGGCCTGCTAACCGCCACGATGAAACTCAAACGCAATGAGCTAGAAAAGCGTTATCAAACACTGATCAGTCGCGAATATGAGGGAACTATTTTGTGGGAAGAGGATTTATAAGTCTAATCCTTTGCTCTCTAGCCTCATTTCTCTTGCCAAAAATTATAAGATTAACAAGTAAATCCGAACAATCTTAACTATATTTCCAGAATTAGAGAAATATATATTGACCTCTCATATTCTATCCAAGTATTTTCCAATTAACAAATGAGCCTGAAAGTAGTGGAGTCATTTAAGCTATATTTCTGGTTCCTCGCTACTTTACATGGGTAATAGTGCATTGTCTGGGACACCCATTAGTTAA
>PCTP01000147.1 GCA_002770795.1 Gammaproteobacteria bacterium CG22_combo_CG10-13_8_21_14_all_40_8
CTCATTGGTATTATTTTGAGAAATTTCAACAAAAATATCCCAAAGTCAAAATGCAAAAACATCACTTCATCACGCTGGATCAAGGACTTTATTGTGCAGGAAGTACTAACGCTTTGGTGGAGTTGACACTCTATTTTATTGCTCATACCTTTGGTGAAGCGGTGAGTCAGGTGATTGAGCAGCACTTTAATCATGAAGTCAATAAAAACTATGAGCGACCTTGGTTAGATACAAGTCACACCGTTCACCATGATGAAACAATCATTGAAGTTCAACAGTGGATGCAGTCTCACTCTGATCAAAATTTTACTTTGGAAGTATTAAGCGAAATTGCCAATATGAGCGTGCGCAACTTCTCAAGAAGATTTAGAGATGCTGTAGGTAAGTCGGCACTAACTTATGCTATAGATCTCAAGATGCAGATAGCCAGAGAGCTATTGAAAGAAACCAATCTAACCCATCAGGATATTTGCGATAGGATCGGTTTGAAAGATAATGCTTATTTTTCCAGGTTGTTTAAAGAAAAAAATGATTTAACACCCACTGCTTATCGCAAGATGGTTCGGGGTAAATTGTTTGCCTTATAAATGAGAGAGACTAATCTGAGTTTTTATTTTTAAACTCACACAGATCTTCAATGGCACAGCTACCACAACGGGGTTTTCTCGCAATACAGGTATAACGACCATGTAGGATCAGCCAGTGATGGGCATCTTGCATAAATTCCTTGGGTATCACTTTAACCAGCTTATCTTCCACCTCGCGAACATTTTTACCTTTGGCAATGCCAATTCTGTTGGAGATCCTGAAAATATGGGTATCAACCGCCATGGTGGGTTGCCCAAAAGCGGTATTTAATACCACATTGGCGGTTTTTCGACCTACTCCGGGCAGGGCTTCTAAATCGGAACGAGAGTGTGGAACTTGACTCTGATGTTGCTGAATTAAAATCTCACAGGTTTTTAATACATTGGCCGCTTTGGAATTAAAAAGGCCAATGGTTTTGATGTAGCTTTTTAATTTTTCTAAACCTAGGGCTAAAATGGTTTCAGGTGTATTAGCAACAGGGAATAAGTTGTCAGTGGCTTTGTTAACACTCACATCCGTGGCCTGAGCAGAGAGCATCACAGCAATCAACAGCTCAAAAACTGAAGAATAATTTAACTCGGTTTTCGGAGAAGGGTTGTTCTCACGAAACTTTTCAAAGATTAATTGACGTTTTTGCTTATTCATGGTTTTTTAGTGTTGCTGAACTAAACCGCTTCCACTAATTGCACAGGAGTCGGTATTGGGGCATTTTTGATCACCTGTTTACGATTGGAAAGCATATTTTTAAATGCAATCAACAAACCCAATCCTAAGAAGGCACCAGGAGGCAATAGAGCAAATAAAAAGTGATTTTGACTCTGGAATAAGGTGATAGTGAGAGACTTTGCCCAAGGGCCTAATAGGAAATCGCTGCCAGAAAATAAGGTACCTTGGCCCACAATTTCACGTATGGCTCCTAATGCGACTAACACCAAGGTAAAGCCCAAGCCTTGCATGACGCCATCGGTCAGTGAGGCTAAAACATGATGACGAGAGGCGAAGGCTTCGGCTCTACCAATAATAATGCAATTGGTGACAATTAAGGGAATGAAAATACCGAGGATATTGTAGAGATCATAGACAAAGGCATTCATAAACATTTGTATATTAGTGACAAAGGAGGCAATGAGGATCACAAAAATTGGGATACGGATTTCTCTAGGTATTTGGTGACGTAGCATGGAAACAGTCACATTAGTACCTACTAATACCATGGCCGTTGCTAATCCCATCACCAACCCATTGACGAGCGTTGATGTAACCGCCAAGGTGGGGCACAAGCCTAGTACTTGGACCAATGCAGGGTTATTATTCCACAAGCCATCTTTCATTATTTTTGAATAATTGACGGTCTTTTTGGTCATTTGCTATCTCCTGAACAGCTAGAAGGCTGCTGATAGAGTTCATCATGATGTAATTTGACATATTGTAAGGTATTTAAAACAGCTTGTATCACCGCTCTGGGTGTGATGGTGGCCCCTGTCATCGCATCAAAAACGCCGCCATCTTTTTTTACTTTCCAATTTTTAACGGCAGTGTTTTTCAAGGAACGATCATTGAAAATATCCAACCAATGAGTTTTGCGATGCTCCACCTGGTCGCCAAGACCTGGTGTTTCATTGTGGGCTAACACATGAATACCCAAAATTTGTTGTTGCTCACCAACACCTACTACCAACTCAATGTTGCCATTATAGCCATCGGGCGCGATAGATTGAATGAGTAGGGCGACCGGTCTATTATCTTTTCTGGCACGAAATATTTTAACAGGCTTTAAAGTACCGAGTAGGCGCTCATGGGTCATCCAAATACAATCTTGATCAAGGTTGTTATCGTGAAGGCTGGGCTCAACGATTTGATGCAAAATCAGATTAAGTGCTCGAGTTTTTTCTGATTCTATTTTTCCTGCGGTTACTTCGTTAGTAAAAACCACCAGTGCTGTTGAGACTAAAGAAAAAACAGCCAATATCAATCCGTTGCGAATCATGGATTGCTTAAGGTTTGTTGTAGGTTGACTCATGATTTGGATTCCATTGAGTTGGCTTTTGTGGCCAGATCCCACTGTGCATTTGTCCTCTGTCCATAGATTTTGGGTTGAGTATATTGATCGATGGTGGGTGCACACATATTCATGAGCAATACGGCAAATGCGATGGCATCTGGGTATCCCCCAAAAGTCCGAATCACAAAAACTAAGAGACCAATGCCGATGCCAAAGTAAATTCTGCCTCGAGGCGTTGTTGAGGCTGACACTGGATCTGTGGCAATAAAAAAGGCACCTATCATAGTAGCCCCAGAGAAAAGATGAAGTATGGGCGAGGTGTATCCATTGGGATTAATTAGGGTGAAAATCACTGAAAATAACAATAAGGTTCCCAGAAAGCTGAAAGGGATCCGCCAGTTGATAACTTTTTTGATAATTAAGAAAATACCACCCAATAAGTAGCATAAATTGACTAATCCCCAGCCTTTGCCTGCAAAATCACCAAAAATAGACTTTTGCAGGATCTCAGAAAGCATGAAACCATTATTGAGATCTGTTTTTATGGTATCTAGAGGCGTAGCCAGTGTATAGCCATCAATACCAGTGCGTAAGTTGGCCACAGAAAAGCCATTGGCTGTGTGTTGATTAAAAATGACAGCTAAGCTATCCATAAAAGTTAAAGGGTGAAGTAATAGATCAGTGGCTGGCAGCCATGCCGTCATTTGTAAAGGGAATGAGATAAGAACCAGTACATAACCTACCATGGCGGGATTAAAAGGGTTATAACCAAGCCCACCATAGAGATGTTTGGCAAATATCATCGCGAAAGTGACAGCGGTAAAAGTGATCCACCAAGGTGCTACAGAGGGTAAAGCTAAGCCCAATAAGAAACCGGTGACGATTGCCGAACCATCAAAAAGTGTCGAAATGATCGGTTTATTGCGTAAAAATAAAACCAAGACCTCGCTAATTAATGCCACGATGATAGCGAAGATCACCTGAATAAGAACACCCCATCCAAAGAAGTATGTTTGAGCAAACAGGCCTGGTATTGCAGCGGCAATTAGGGTTAGCATCATCCCTGAAACCCGATTCTCTGAAAAAAATCTGGGTGCTGAAGTTTTATAAAGCATTATGGTGTTTCACCTGTTTCTGATGTTTTTTCTGGTATCTGCTGTTCTAAATGGGCTTTTGCTAATTTTTTTTGCCGAACACGCTCAATCGCATCGGCTATCGCTTGTTTTTTAGGATCAACTTCAGGATTTGCATCTGAAGCTGTCGTATTGGAGGCAAGTAAAGTCTGGGAGTTGTCCTTATTATCCTGCTTTTCTGGTTGAGCTGACTGAGGTTGTCTTTGTTTTGCCGCCACAGCACGATCTTTTCGACGTTGTGCTTTTTCATTTTCAATTTGATCGAGACGAGCCTGTTTCTTCTCATGATGAATTCGCGCCTTTTGACCCTTAATGGCATCCGCTTTTTGATCAATGGTTTTTGACTTAGCGAAACGATAATAATCTACCAAGGGAATTTTGCTTGGGCAAACATAGGCACAAGCGCCACATTCAATGCAGTCAAATAGATTGAGTTTATCTGCTTTTTCCCATTCTTCGGCTTTGGCATGCCAATAAAGTTGTTGCGGCAAGAGATCGACGGGACAGGCTTCACTACAAAGTCCACAACGAATACAGGCCAAGGTATTTAAAGGGTTTGGGAGTTCTTTTTCACTGGGTACGATTAAGCAGTTACAGCTTTTCATGATGGGGGTTTTTAAAGAAAGCAAATTATGACCCATCATGGGCCCACCCATGATGACCTGTTTGATCTGTTGCAGATTAACTTGAGCTTCTGTCAGTAAGTGTCGAACAGGCGTACCAAATGGCACTAGATAGTTTGCACTCTGAGGTATTTTATCTCCACATAGACTGACTAGTCGGTCTATTAATGGTTTGCCTTCAATAATTGCATCATATACCGCTTTGGTGGTGGCAATATTTTGTACAATAAGGCCTAAATCAGCAGGTAATTTTCCTCTTGGAACTTGTTGACCGGTGAGAATTTCAATCAGTTGTTTTTCACCACCAGAGGGATACTTTGTGGGAATAGTAACAATTCCTATGGTCACCTTGGTTTGATTAAACTCACTTCGTTGTTTTTTAAGTGATTGAATTGCTTCAGGTTTATTGTCTTCAATGGCTATGACTACTTCTGTAGCGGAGACGGCATGTGCCAGAATACAAGCACCTTGAAGGATTTCCATGGCTTTGTCTTGCATTAATCGATCATCACAGCTGATATAGGGTTCACATTCTGCGCCATTGAGAATCAGTTGGTGAATCGGTTTTTTGGTGGATAATTTGATGGACGTTGGGAAGGCTGCGCCCCCTAATCCCACAATGCCAGCTTGGAATATTTTTTGAATAATATCTGAGGCAGGGCTAGCAAGTGCCTCTTCAAATTTCATGCTGGGTAAATCCACCCATTGTTGTTCTGGACTGGTTTTCAAGACTAACATCGGCACTGAGATACCCGATGGATGGGAAGAGGAAACATTCTCAATGCCGATGATTGTGCCTGAGGCTGGTGCATGAAGAGGCGGTACAAAGCCATTGGGATCTTCTGCAATAACTTGTCCTTTTTGAACGGGTATTCTTATTTTTTGCGCTTGTTCTGGTGTTTCCATAGAAATAGAAAACTTAGAAGTAAGTTTTTGTCCTTTGGTGGTTATTAAAGGCAGATAGAGTTTTTCAGCAAGCTTTAAGTTGTGTTGGCTTGGTACATTTGCAGGAATTTTGTTTTGAGGAGGATGGATCCCCCCGTGAAAAGTATAGATAGGAATCTGATCAGGCGTATTATCAGTTGTTCTATAATTTGAGGATTTTAGTGCCATTGG
>PCTP01000074.1:0-22256 GCA_002770795.1 Gammaproteobacteria bacterium CG22_combo_CG10-13_8_21_14_all_40_8
AAATAGTTTTTTAAAGATCAATGAACCACAGAGGACATAGAGAACACCGAGGGTTTAGTAGTCTATTAGCTAGAAGGTTTAAAGTGTGTGTCCACAAGGCATCTTCAGTAAAGTGGTGCAATGACTAAATCATTAGCAAAACAAATAGCACAAGCGGTAACCCGCGCACTGCTTGTAAGCATAATTAACCAGGCAAGGCATGCGGATGCTCGCGGCGATAGTTTGGAATGGTTACTGCTTCGGTGCTCGATAGACCTTCACTTGAGGGAAGCCTTTTTCATGAAGTTCCTGAGCTTGCATTTCACTCATCACTCCATGATCACAATAAAGAAGGTATTGTTGGTCCTGTTCTAGCTTAGGAAATTTTCTATTCAATTCAAAGAATGGGATTTTGACAATTTTGTTACTCGTCAAAAACAATGGTTTCTTCTCTTCTTCCTCGGGATGACGGATATCAATAATTACATCGGTGTGAGAAGGGGTGGAAACTCTTTCTATTTGATCCAGAGACTTCACTGAGTCCATAACCTGATCGATGGTGGTAATCTCTGTCTTCTTGATCGCATCCATCAATACATCAAAATTAAACCGAGCCTCTTCAGCCTCAATTTTATCCATTCTTGCAGCAGTTGTCGGTCTATCTGAGATCACACCGCAATACTCAGGCATGGTACGAGCGAAATGTTCAGTGCCAATTTGACGCGCCATCGCAATAATATCTTCCTTATCCGTGGTGGCTAATGGACGAACCACCAACATATTGCTGATCTGATCGATTACAGACAAATTTGTCATGGTCTGACTAGAGACCTGAGCAATAGCTTCTCCCGTGACCAATGCAGGAATGCTACTTTCCTTGGCAAGAATTTGTGCCGCTCTGATCATTAACCTTTTTAAAATGACACCACGCATACTATGGTGAACCTGTGTCAACAACTCCTCAACAACGGGTTGAAAGGGGACGGAGAAAAATCGAGTTCGTGAAGAACTCCCAAATTTCTTCCAAATAAAGTGGGAAACCTGTTTGACGCCAACCTCATGGGCTATGCCACCTAAATTGAAGAAACAAAAATGAGTGCGAATCCCCCTTTTTAACATTAAATAACTGGCCACTGTAGAATCATAACCACCAGAAATCAATGAGAGACAAGAATCTTGCGTACCAAGAGGAAATCCACCCAACCCTTTATATCTATTGGCGATGGCATATAGCTGCTTATCTCTAATTTCTATTAAAACCGTGATCTCTGGATGGTGCAAATCCACTTTGGCATTTTTGCTCTGAGTGAACAATGCACCGCCAACCTGTTGCTCTAATTCATGCGAGTTGAAGCTATGTCTTCCTGCTCTTTTAGCGCGAACACAAAATGTTTTACCTTCAATCTGCGGCAAATAGTTTTGCACACAAATTTCAATGAGGTTTTCAAAGCTGGTAAATTCAAATTGTTGAGTATTAAAAAAATGATGAATTCCGGGAGTACATTGCAAAATATCAATCACTTGTTGTTGTTGTGATTCACTAAGCCCTTTGGTTTCAACTTCCAAACGATCCCAAGTACCAGACACCACAACGTTTTCGTAAAAATCACGCAACACTGCGCGTAAATTTTTACGCAATTGTCCAATCATACGTTGTCTAACGGGACGGCTTTTAACAATAATCTCAGGAAATAACTTAATAACCAGTTTCACAAATATTCACCCAAAAGTCATTCAATGAGGCTAATTATACGGGATTCCTAGCAACTCTCCCATTAAAAATTCCTGAATGAGCTAAATACACCATAATATCCTTCTTCTTAAGATATCCGTTTTATTTCTAAAGCATTTCTACTTGAAGTCTACACAAAACAAGGTATTCTTGGTGGTGATCATTCTAAAATCTTGTGGAGTTGTTGATGAAATTTAGCCGATCTCTTTTCATGTTATCAGGCATGCTTTTAATTTGTGCCAATAATGTACTGGCAAAACACATTACTGGAAGCCATTATGTACGCCAAATTCAGCAGGTTATTCGTCAAATTAATGTCGATGAAAACTCAAAATTAGATACTATTTTAAATCAATACTATCAGTACAATCTTGCACAATCTCCGAGCAACGCTACCTATGAGGGAGTGAATGATTATGATGATCATTGGGCAGATCTCACACCTGTGGCTCAAAATGCCAGAAACACCTCGATTCAAAAAACCCTTGAGGTTTTGAATAAATTAAATCAAAAGAAACTCGATACCGATCATCTGCTGAACTTACAATTATTAAGCTTGTTATTAAACCACCAAGTTGAGGGACTTACATTTCCACAAGATTTACTGCCCATTAACCAAATGGGTGGAATACAACGCTTTATACCCTCCACCTTAGCCATGATGCCTACCAGAAACCATCATGATTATGAAAATATTCTAGCTCGACTCAAAGATATGCCTAGATTCATTGAGGAAGTACGTGCAGAATTAAAAGAAGGTCTTGCTCAAAACATCACACCACCTCAAATCACTTTAAGAGATGTTCAAAGACAGATAAAAACGATTATTCCTGACGATATTTGGCAGAGCCCATTGCTAAAAGCCTTTTCTCATTTTCCTGATACGATTCCCGATTTTGAACAAAAGTTATTGCGTGCCAAAGCCGCTAAAATTTATCGCAGTCAACTCATACCAGCTTGGAATAAATTTCTTCTTTATTTTGAAAAAGAATACCTACCCAATACCCGCCAAACTATTGCCCTAAAAGATCTACCTCAGGGAGAAGATTGGTACAATTGGTTAGTGAAAGGCTATACAACTACAGAGATGACTCCAGCTCAAATTCATCAAATTGGCTTGGATGAAGTAAAACGAATTCATGCAGAAATGGAAGATGTGATCAAAAAAACAGATTTCAGTGGTACCTTTGATGAATTTTTGCAAGATCTACGCACCAACCCTAAGTTTTTCTATACAGATGAACAGTCACTGTTAATGGGTTATCGAAATATAGGAAAAATTATTGATGGCCAACTTCCCAAGTTTTTTTCACAGCTTCCTCGATTACCCTATGGCGTTGAACCCATTCCAGACAATGAAGCAAAATCTCAAACCACCGCTTATTATAGTGGTGGATCTTTGAAAGCAGGACGTTCAGGGACTTTTTTTGCAAATACCTATGCCTTAGACACCAGACCCAAATGGGAAATGAAACCTCTAACGCTACATGAAGCCGTTCCTGGACATCATTTACAAATCTCATTGGCTCATGAGCTAGATAGCCTGGCTGATTTTCGAAAAAATGCGGACTTTACCGTGTTTGTTGAAGGCTGGGCACTTTATGCAGAAAAACTAGGCTATTCAATGGAACTTTATAAAGATCCTTATGACCAATTTGGACAGCTCACTTTTGAAATGTGGCGAGCAGTGCGACTCGTGGTGGATACAGGAATTCATGCCATGGGTTGGTCTCGCCAACAAGCAATAGATTTTTTCAAACAAAACTCCAGTAAATCGCTACACGATATTGAAGTCGAAATCGACCGTTATATCGTGTGGCCTGGACAAGCGCTGGCCTACAAAATAGGTCAACTTAAGATCAGTGCGTTAAAAGATAAGGCTAAGAAACAGCTAGGTGATAAATTTGATATTCGTGAATTTCACCAAAAAGTCCTTGAAAATGGAGCCATTCCTTTAAGCACCTTACAACAAAAAATTGATCAATGGCTTTTAACCAAAAGCATTAAAACCTCAAAATGATCGGTATGGGGAAACATATCAAATAGCTGCACTTTCGCTATTTGATATTGTGCGCATAGGGTTTGCAGATCTAAAGCTGCCGAATCCGGATTACAGCTAGAATAGAGGATGGTTTCTGGTGCAAGGGTTAACAATAATTGCACCAAATCGCGCCCTAATCCGCGCCGGGGTGGATTGACTATCACCACATCAGGTGACTTTTGCTGAACATAACTTAGTGCAAAATCCGCCGAATCAAAAGTTTTGAATAAGACCGATTTAAGACCCATTTTAGTTGCAGATAATTCCGCACATGCAATTGCCTCTGCCTCAATTTCGATACCAGTCAACTGGGTATTTTCTGAAGAACAATGCAATCCAAAGCCTCCTACTCCACAAAATAAATCCCAAATAGACTTCACCTGTCCTTCATTACTTTCATTAACTCGTTCTTCAACCCATTCTCTAGCGGTTTGATAAAGTTTTGCTGCAACTTGCGGATTGGTTTGAAAAAAACTTTTGGATCGAATATATAAGGGCACATCATTGAAACGCTCTTCAAGCCGAGTATTTTCTGTTAGGAAAATTTCTTGATCCCCTTCCAAAATAGCCATATGAATTGGTTGAATATTCACGGAGACAACTTTTATTTTGGGAAACGCCTGCAATAGTTGAGGCAAAACTCGTTGGATCCGTTCAATGGCTTGAGTCGAACGTAGAACAAAGCGCAATAAAAATTCACCCTGAATTTCACTGCGACTTAGTAAAATATACTTTAACTCTCCCTTTGATTTATTGAGTTGATAAGGCGGAATACCCGCTTGTTGCACAAATTTTTGCAAACGCTGTAGCAACAGTTGCATGTCCAATGGATATAAAACGCAATCACATAAACTCACTGGCACCCCACTAGGACTTAAGATCCCTAAAATAGGCTGGTGAGCTGCTCCCAATACCACCATTTTAGCCTTATTACGAAATCCCTGATCTTTTCCTGAAACAGGAGGAGACCAATTGGCCACCGCATAATCTTGTAACAATGTCGCTAACTTCTGTGATTTTGCTTCAAGTTGCTGAACCATGGGTAAGCGAATATGCGGGCAAGAAATGCATTGGTTTGTCTCAAAATGATGACATTTCATCGCTATTTTTTCGTCATTCATGGTTCTTTAAGCATTTCTCTAAAATGATAGACATTTAGTTTGATGATTTTTTATCCGGATTGACCACATTAACCAAAGAAATACCATTGTCGCCAGAAGGAATATACAGGTGGTATGGTTAGGAGTACTAAAAATAGACAGCCCTAGGAGCCTGTCCGAGAATAGACTGATATTTTCTCACTAGCGCCATAATATTAATACAAAATTCTAGATCGCAAAGTGCCAGGAATTAATTTAAGTTTTTCTAAAATATTCTCATCTGACTCTCTATCAATATCTGTGACCACATAACCAATATCTTCATAGGTTTGTAGATATTGTGCGGTAATATTGATGGACTCTTCAGAGAATAACTCGTTGATTTGACTGAGCACACCGGGTTTATTTTTATGGACATGTAGCAGTCTATAATTACCCGTATGGGTTGGAAGAGCCACTTGTGGGAAGTTGACCGCGCCAATAGTTGAACCATTATTCGAATAATGAATTAATTTCTCAGCGACTTCGATGCCAATATTGGCCTGAGCTTCAAGGGTGCTACCACCAATATGGGGAGTTAATATCACATTATCAAAGGGAATCAGTTCTGAAAGAAACTCCTGTTGATTAGAGGAGGGTTCAACAGGGAAAACATCCACTGCCGCTCCCGCAACCTTTTTTTGTTGTAATGCCTTAACTAAGGCAGGAATTTCTATCACCGATCCTCTGGAAGCATTGATAACAATGGCCTCATCTTTCAAAAGTCCTATATTTTCATGGTTGAGTAAATTCTTAGTTTGTGGCGTTTCTGGAACGTGGAAGGTGACAATATTCGCTTGAGCAAACAACTGCTCCATGCTTGCTACTGCTTGAGCATTTCCAAGAGATAGCTTTTTCAAAATATCAAAAAAAATAACCTGCATACCAAGAGATTCAGCCAGCAATCCCAATTGAGTACCAATGTGACCATAGCCCACAATACCCAAGGTTTTTCCTCTGGCTTCATGAGAACCTTTGGCCGTTTTCAGCCATTGCCCACGATGGGCCGCAGCATTTTTTTCAGGTATGCCTCGGATCAACAACAACATTTCACCTAAAACCAATTCTGCCACACTTCGAGTATTCGCAAAGGGCGCATTAAAGACGGGCACGCCATGCGATCTTGCAGCGGCCAAATCAACCTGATTAGTGCCAATACAAAAACAACCAATTGCCGCTAGCTTGGGTGCATGATTTAGAATATCCAAGGTAATTTTAGTGCGCGAACGTATGCCTACAAAATTGGCATCCGCTAACACGGCTTTCAACTCTTCATCGGAAAGCGCTTTGTCATAGCACTCTATTTGGGTATATCCATCATCTTTGAAAAGTTGCGGGGCATTGCTATGCAAGCCTTCCAGAAGAACCACTTTAATTTTAGATTTATGTATAGAAGTTTGACTCATGATAAACTCACCCGAAGAAACTTAATAAAAAGAAACTTGTTAAAAACAAACAATGAACAGAGCATAACGCGACAAGGCCTGTGGGAAAAGCAATTTTTTGAAGAATAAACGCGATTTTAAAAGATGACGGGCATTCCTTAGCCATCATCTTTCATTTGAGGTAGCACGAGTATACCCCTGGGTATATAAAAACAAGCAAAGAGATTAAAAACTAGAGCACACCACGTCTTGCTTGATCTCGTTCTATAGATTGGAATAAAGCAGTGAAATTACCTTCACCAAAACCTAAATTATTTTCACGCTGGATAATTTCGATAAAAATAGGTCCAAATAAGTTTTTGGTGAAAATCTGTAATAAATAGCCATCTTCATTCCCATCAACCAACACCTGATGATGTCGGATTTTGTCACGATCTTCAGTCACCTGTGGTACGCGATCATAAATGGTATCATAATATTCAGGGATAATATCTAGTGTGCTAATTGAAGAACCTTCCATAGCATCTAGAGAAGCAATAATATCCCTTGTACTAAAGGCTAAATGTTGTACGCCGGGGCCATTATAATGATCCAGATATTCATCAATTTGGTTGTTTTTGCTACCTTTCCCCTCATTAATTGGGATACAAAAACTACCATCGGGTGAACGCAGGGCATAAGAAATTAATGCAGTTTTTGCCCCCTTGATATCGAAATAGCGAACTTCATAAAAACCAAACACATTTTTATAAAAATCTGCCCATTTCTCCATGGTGCCTTGATAAACATTATTAGTGAGATGATCGACAGTCAAAAAGCCCTTCTCAGCGACAATATTGGGTTCAGCCAGGTTTTCAAAATCATCTTGGTAAATGCAGCCTTTATCGCCAAACTTTTCAATGAAATAAATCAAACTATCACCTATTCCATATATGGCTGGATAAGGTAAGTCTTTCAATGCCTCCGCAGCAGGCTTCGCACCACGTTTTACCGCTTCTTCGAAAGCAAATTGTGCATTATCAACGCGCCATCCCATTGAGCAAATCGCAGGCCCGTGAGATTTAGCAAACTCACTGGAAAAACCCGCCTTCTCTTTATTGAGAAGAAAATGAATACCATTTTGATTGTAATAAAAAATTTCTTTTTGTTTGTGCTTTTTGAGTAAAGAAAAACCAAAATCGGTAAATATCTGATGCATATATTCATCATCAGGTGTGGCAAACTCTGTAAACTCAATGCCTCTAAGAGCCAATGGATTGGGTGCTTGGTTCATGGTTTTCTACCTTAGTTAAATGCTGTCTAAAAATTGTTCGACATACCCTGTCGAGTATTTGCTTACAGTTCTGCCACTTTACCCCTGTAGGTTTTCAGTGCAGATAATTCTTGGTTAATCTTCTATCCATGAACGATTGTAGTCAGGATCCATTGCACCTTTAAAATGCTGAGTTTTCATCAATGGATTGAAAGTATCTATCATAACGGCATATTCATTGGTTTCTTTTTTACCAATTGAATCCTCAGTTTTACCTGGTTGGGGGCCATGAGGAACCCCTTTTTGGTGCAAGGTGATAAATCCAGGGCCAATATCTTTGCGACTCATGAAATCACCTTCCACATAATAAAGCACTTCATCAGAATCAATATTGCTATGGTAATAGGGCGCTGGAATCGAATCAGGGTGAAAATCGTAAAGTCTGGGCACGAAATTACAGACCACAAAATTGTTCGCTGTAAACACCAAATGAATGGTTGGGGGGAGATGGATCTTACCTACAATTGGAGCAAATTCGTCAATATTTAAAGCCCAAGGATAGCAATAGCCATCCCAACCCTCTAGGTCAAAAGGATGCCATTCTAAGAGATGTTGTTGATAATGATCTCCAAATTTAACCACTAATGGAAATGCGCCCTTTTCAACAATAGGTTTGGCCAACTCTGGGGTACGGATATCTCTTTCACAATAGGGGGAGGTTTCGAGTAGTTGACCATGTTCATTACGATAATGCTTGGGCACATCTATCATAGAAAAAGATTCAGTGATTAATAAGCGTACATTTTGATAATCATTAAACTTTAATTGATAGGTGGTACCTCGTGGGATCACCAAATAATCCCAACGTTTAACCGTGATATTTCCATATTCTGAGCATAAGGTTCCTTCGCCCTCATGCACAAAAATCAGCTCATCGGCATAGGCATTTCGATAAAATTCATCCGTATCCTCTGTGACTTTTGCGGTATAGATGGCCAAATCATTATTGAACATAAGTTTATTTCGAGCAGTAAAAAAATTCCCCTTACTGTCAGCGACCTTGGTATCCAACTTGTAATTTTGTATCAAAGTGTCATGCCAAACTTCGCCATGAGAAAGCTTGACTTGATCAACACTTAAAGCTTTACAAGGCATATTATGGTGATATTTATTGGAATAAATATTGGAAAAGCCATGCGTCGAGAAAAGCTCTTCTCGGTACAATTCACCGTTTTCCTTAGGAAAGCGGATATGGCGTTTACTGGGAAGATTCCCTTGTTTTACATAAAAAGGCATGTGAACTCCACCCTGGCATATTGAGAATGTGATTATTTTAGCTGCATCTGACTTCAAAAAATAGGATTGAATTTGGATTAACATCATCGGTTTTATTGATGATGTTAATAGACTCCTGTCATTCTTTGTGCTCAAATAGCTTTTTTATATTGCCAATTCGCCCTCTATGTCTTTAGATCTCGACTGTTTTAAAGTGTTTAACGCTGTTGTTTCTTGTGGCAGCTTTGGTAAAGCCTCGGAACAGCTCAATTGTGCTCAATCGGTGGTGAGTTATCAGATACACAAACTTGAACAAAATTTAGGCACTCTATTATTTGATAGAAACGCCTATCGAGCCTCTCTGACTCAGGCTGGACAAGCGTTACTTTCAGAGAGCAAACGCCTATTACAACAATACCAACATATTCAAAATTTAGCGCAGCACTATACTCAAGGCTGGGAACCTGCTCTAGAAATTGTTATTGATGGCGCATTACCCATGGATCCGGTGATGCTTGCCTTAAAAAGTTTGGCTGAACAAAACATTCCCACCAAAATTCAGGTAAAAGTCGAGTTCTTGGGTGGGGTGCAAAAGCGTTTTTTATCTGATAGCGCCGATCTTATGCTGGTGAAAGATTTCCTTGCATCGCCAGGTTTGATTGCACAGCCTCTACCTGACATTGACAATTTACTGGTAGTTTCCAAAGATCACCCTCTAGCCAAACAGACAAATATCGAAAGGCGAGTACTACTGGAACAGGTGGAATTAACCGTCAATGACTCATCAAGTTCAGCACTAGATATTAACGACGCTCACCAGTTTGGTGGCGATCGCGTCTTTTATCTCAGTGGTTTTGTCTACAAAAAAAATGCGCTGCTGATGGGGCTGGGTTTTGGTTGGATGCCAAAATTTCTGATTGAACAAGAACTCAGGGATGGATCCTTGGTACCTGTTGATTATGCACAAACAAATCATTATCGTTTTAGCCCAAAGTTGGTGCAATCAGAATTTAAGCCCTTAGGAAAAGCAGGGGAAAAACTTAAGTTACTTATTTTAAAAGAATTTGATGAATATTTAACCACTTCAAATTGAGAAACTTAGACTGTCAATAAATCAAATGACCGCATGATAAAATAGGAATGTGCTACAGTTATAGCTATAATTATTTAAAATAGGTATCTACCATCCTGAGCATTTTAATGCTCCTAGGTATATAGGTTGTCAGAGTATTCATTAATTAGCTTTACTGATAGAATAGCGCTTTATTGGCCTGTACCGCTGTATTTCGAGGAATCAGGGTATTAAACCGTACCATGGAGTCTTGCCTTAGATGGCTATATTACAACAAGTTTCTAAATTGATCGAAGAAACCCTCTCGCTACCGCCCAACAGCTTAAGCGATTTGGGTGCTGACGCGCCACTTTTAGGAGAAATACCTGAGTTTGACTCCATTGCTGTTGTTGCCATCATTAATGGTTTGGAAGAGGCTTTTGGCATCGTCATTGATGATGAAGACATTACGGCGGAAACCTTTGCCACTTTAGGTAGCTTAACTCAATATATAGAACAAAAATTAACCTCTTAACTCCCCGGCTTATATAGGCCAGAGAAAAGGAAAGCATTGAATGTTGGACAAAGTCTTCGTTTATCTAAAAGAATTTGCCACCCTACAACAAAGTTACCAATTATTGGTACTCATTGTTTCTGTCAGCTTTTCATATTGGTTAAATGGCATCTATGAAAAATCCATAGCGAAACATTCAGACAACAAAGATCCCAGCCGACTCCTACAAACCATCCAAACCATTTGTCGTATAGTCTTCCCCTTAACCCTAAGTTTATTAATCTTTTTAGGCGAATTCATCCTGGATAGGTTATCCCTGCCCACCACTATTTTACATATTGCCCTACCCCTATTCTTAGCGATGGCAGCCGTGCGACTGATGATCCATTTTCTTCGAGCAGCACTTCCCAATTCTCAATGGATAACCACTGGCGAAACTATTATTTCTGCATTGGTTTGGGGTACTTTTGTATTCTATTCACTGGGTTGGTTACAACCCATTCTTGTCACTTTAGACTCTGTATACATTTTATCTTTAGAGAGTATCAAACTCTCTATTTTAGGGTTTCTGAAACTGATTTTGATGCTCATCTTATTGTTGTTGGGATCTTTATGGCTATCCCATCAACTGGAACAACATCTAAAATCCGTGACTATTTTAGATAAATCAATGCAAGTTGCCATGGGTAAAATTCTCAAGTTTGTGCTGATCACCACCGCACTCGTTAGCGCTCTATCCAGTGTAGGCATCCACTTTACCTCTCTCACCGTTTTTGGTGGTGCTTTGGGGGTGGGCTTAGGATTCGGTCTGCAAAAAGTGGCTAGCAATTTCATCTCAGGCTTTATTTTATTATTTGATAGTTCAATCAAGCCAGGTGATGTTATCACCGTTGCCGATACCTTTGGTTGGGTTGTTGCGTTGAACGCTCGTTATGTTGTGGTACAAACTCGAGACGGAGTTGAAACGCTCATCCCCAACGAAACCCTTGTGACCTCAGAAGTCGTTAACTGGAGTTATAGTAATCGTAAAGTTCGCCTCAAACTACCTGTACAAATCAGTTATCAGGATGATCCAGAACTAGCCATGGCCATTATGGTGGACGCAGCCAAACGCCAACCCCGAGTCCTTACTTTTCCGGAACCCCTAGGCATATTATTGGGCTTTGGTGAGTCAGGATTAGACTTACAACTCAGAATTTGGATAAACGACCCTGAGAGCGGCATGGCGAACATTCGCTCGCTCATCAACATCGACATCTGGAAAGGCTTTAAAGAAGCCGGCATTAGCATCCCCTATCCAAGACGGGATATCACCTTGCTACAACATAAAGATCCAACTTAGTCTCCAACCAAACAATTTTAGTCTTGGCTGCGTCAAACCCCTTAACGATACCTGCACTCTCAGAGTGATTATTTAACCAAATAGTTGTGTATTTGTTAAACCAATGACCTCAACTATGGAACAAATCGTCTTTAACCTACTGATATTAAACTATAATTTTTATTTGTATTTGTTGGTGCGTT
This sequence comes from Gammaproteobacteria bacterium CG22_combo_CG10-13_8_21_14_all_40_8, assembly GCA_002770795.1. Classification (GTDB taxonomy): domain Bacteria; phylum Pseudomonadota; class Gammaproteobacteria; order Enterobacterales; genus 21-14-all-40-8. The sequence continues at coordinate 11,893 of PCTP01000074.1, forward strand.
TATTGCTTATTAGCTTGACAATAAACCAGCTTTTTTTTGGGAAAATATTATGAACACAAAAACTTTAGTTTCTTTGGCATTTGCCTCATTACTTTCAAGCACTGCATTAATGGCACAGGAGCACAGTACCGTTAATTCTGATATCGAAGTTCATTCCGGAGAAGGCGCTCAAGATGTCTCTTCCGTCAACGGTGATATTTTAGTTCATGACAATGCAGAGGTGGGTTCCATTGCCACAGTCAATGGAGACATCAATATTCAATCAGGTGCAACTCTTGGCAGCATTTCCACAGTCAATGGAGATATTGATCTCGATACCAATGTCTCAATTTCTAAAGATATCGGTTCAGTAAACGGCGATATGCACTTTAAATCCGGTTCAAAAATTCAGGGTGATATAACATCAGTGAATGGAGATTTAGATTTGGATAATGTCAACGTACAAGGTCATATCACGGTTGTCACTTCCGATATAGAGATTAAAAATGGTACCCATATAGAAGGCGGTTTGAGAGTCAAAAAAAGCAAACATCAGGGTTGGTTTTTAACCATGCTAAACTTTTCAAAAGATAATAAACCCAAAATCATCATCGGTGACAATGTGGTGATTAATGGTCCCGTGGTCTTTGAAAGAGAAGTCGATCTAACCATGGCTAAGAGTGCTAAAGTAGCAACTATCGACTACGCCTATAAAAAGTAACACTTTATAGTCCAGAGCACTCGTTTACAAATTCAATAATTTGTAAACGAGTGCCTTTAAAGAGTAACTTGCCTTGCTTCAGATTTAATTGATAATCATACATTTTGTCATAATACTGCGTCAGTAAAGCTTCAATCCATAGTCCATGCAGCATGGTTTCTCCACTTGCAAATTGCTCTTCTAAGGCATTACGCATCAAACTATCTAACTCTTTAAATAGTTTTTCCCCCAAACGTTTTCGAATGCGCTGCAAGCTTTCTAATAGATAGTTTTGATAAGTGCTCCATCCGTTGATAGGATCCTGCTTGCGATGCTCTGCACTTAAATCCACCACATATTCATCAATGACCACTTGGATGCGGCTTGCTAAACTTTCCTCAATAATCAACAAATTACCTTCTTGGATTTTATGTTTCAATTTTGGGGGCAGTAAGTTTTTACCAATCAATTTGCTTTCGTCTTCAACCAGCAAAGCACTGTGATATTGGTGGGTTTTTTTAAGAATTTCTATTGCCAGCGTATTTTCAAAATTAATCTGTTGTGGTTGAGCTGTTGCTCTCTGACCAAAGGCTGAGCCTCTATGATTGGCATATTTTTCCAAATCTAAGGCATGAGAAACCTGATGAATGACTCGTGTTTTTCCACTGCCAGTGCGTCCACAAACCACCCACATTTTGGTAGATTGCTCACAAAATTGATCGATAGTTTTCAACAGATGATTTCTTAGCGCTTTATAACCACCCTTTATGCGAGGATATTCTACACCTGCTTCTGCAAGCCATTGTTGGCTTAAGGCTGAACGCATACCACCACGAAAACAATAGAGCACACCTTGAGGATTTTCATTTGCAAATGCCTGCCACAAAGCAACCCTTTGCTGCTTTACCTCAGCATGAACTAACTGATGACCCAATTCTATAGCTTGTTGTTGTCCTTTCTTTTTATAACAAATTCCAATCAGCTCCCTCTCCTGATCATTTAAAATAGGCGCATTAGTTGCGCGAGGAAAAGCCCCTTCTGAAAACTCAACAGGTGCGCGTACATCTAATAAAGGAATATCCTTTAAAAACAAATGATCAAATTGAGAATCGTCTATCAGTTGCAAAATAAATCCGCCAGCAAATTCTGAGATGTGCATGCTAACAAAGCCAGCCAATAAACGCACGTTTTGTTGAGATATTTAGTTCAACAATCCCTTCTCCGCCAAAGAAGTTGCTTCACCATGACCAATTATAAAATGATCTAATAGACGCACATCAATCACCGCTAAAGCTTGGTTTAATTGATGCGTGATAGAAATATCAGCCTGACTTGGCTCAGCAATACCCGAAGGATGGTTATGAGCCAAAATAACTGCAGCACAATTATGATGTAACGCCCTTTTAACCACAACGCGAGGATATACATTAGCGCTATTAATCGTGCCATGAAACAGCTCTTCAAAGGCCAAAGGATGATGCTGGTTATCCAAAAATAGCACCGAAAACACTTCATCCTGATGATGCTGTAGCTTAGATTGCAAATACGTCCGACTCGCTGCTGCCGAACATAAACTTTGCTGCTGAGAGATTTGTTGGTATAAACAACGACTAGACATTTCCATCACGGCTTGCAGCTGCACAAACTTAGCTTCACCTAAACCATAACCGGCACAAAACTCTTTTTTACTGGCTTGAACCAGTTGGGATAATGTGCCAAATTTATGCAGTAATTGACGCGAGAGCTCCACGGCGGACAAACCCTTCACACCCGTTCGTAAAAATATAGCCAAGAGTTCTGCATCACTAAGGTTTTGCGCCCCTAATTTGAGCAAACGCTCCCTGGGTCGCTCCTGTTGTGGCCAGTTTTTGATCGACATAAAATCCTTTTCCTTTGTTGACTTTATTCCATTTTTAAAAGTTTAACGTCCTAAACAAAAGGATAACAGAGGATATTCACTGGTCTTGCTGTAGGAAATTACCTTATTTCCTTCATAAGGAATAGACCAGTCATCACATTGTTCCAACTTGTTTAAGCGTTTTCTCAATTAAGAATTGATCAATCGGAGATTGAGAACGCTTAGAGGCGGACAAAAGTGCCTCCCAAAGTTTAAAACCATCCACAGGAAGAGACCGAAAATAGTCATAAGCACAAGCATAGGCATTAAAGTAGTCGGGGCTGGCAACGCCCTGTTGTTTATCAGAAGTTTGTTTGTGACATTGATATTGCATGTTTTTATTGAATTCTGTGTATTGGCTTCTAGTCCAAAGATCCGTGGCTAATAAAGTATTCACCGCTAACCATTCAGCCCCACCTTCATGAAACTCAGGTTGTTCGACATCAACCGATGCCTGTGGCTGCCATAAATGAGCAACTTCATGCGCAAGCGTTTTAAGCAGAGTTTGTCTGGTAAACACAGACTCCACTTCAAACCCTTGACCATATAGAGTAAAAATCAATTGATTATTGATTTCTCCCCCTAAGATTTTAGACTCAAAATGATGCTTAGGAGGTACAGCCCAAGCGACAATTAATGTGGTGCTTTTTGCGGGGAGTGGGGATAATTTCTTTTGATAGAAATCGATAAGCTTTTCAAATATAACGTCGGAAAATATACCCAATAACCAAGAGGGAAGCTTGGAATCAATTAATAGCTTCAAATGTCCCTTTTGCAAAACAGGCTTTGTTCCAAAATAGACATAACTAGGAATTTCATCAGAATCATCTGTTAGAAATAGCGCCTGCTGATCTTGTAAGGCACCCAGAATAAAATGTGGTCGCATAGATTGCCATCCCAAGGCAGTTTTAACCTGAGCCACCAATTGCCCCAAATCAAAGACCACGCCACCATCCGAAAAAGTCGAAATGGGAAGATAACTGTTATTCGGATAAAACTGGAATAAATTAACTTGAAAAGTCCACAGCGAGAGCGCGTTTTCAACAAGATAAGAATCACCTTGATTTAACCTCTGATAATGGCTATTAGGTGAAATTGAGTGCCAGGCATTTTCGCGATAACCTAATAAGTTTCGTCCAAAATCCAAACTCGAAATTTTTTGTGGGAAATTATAGGTAACCAGCCACTCTGTTGGTGAAACTTGTTTTAACTCAATATCAGTGCCTATTGGATCAGAATTAACCAATACAGAAGCCAATGTCTGACTTGAAATTAGGCAAATTAACACCATCAAAAATCGAGATAAAAACATTTAAGCACACCTAATTAAACTAACTCAATCACGTTGTAGTGCTTCAATGGGATCCATTCGAGAAGCTTTACGGGCAGGGTAAATTCCAAAGGTTAAACCGATAAAAGCACAAACACTTACCGCTAATATAATGGCAGTAATTGAAAAACCGACGACCCAATCAGCATAAAAAGCGATTATCTGAGCGATAACATAACCTAGAAAAATCCCCATAAATCCTCCCACCGCAGTTACCGTAAAGCTTTCTACCATAAACAAATTCATAATATCTTTTTGTCTGGCACCTACGGCACGAAGCAATCCAATTTCTTTGGTTCTCTCAAGTACTGTTGCCAGCATGATATTCATAATACCAATACCACCTACCAATAGAGAGATCCCTGCAACACAAGACATAACAATGGTGAAAATTCTTCTGGTTTGACGATGTTGTTCCATGAGTTTTGCAGGGATGACCATTTCATAATCATCAGTTTTTCCATGCCGTTGATTGATAATTAAGTTAATGGCTTTTGCTGCAAGATTAGGCGCAATGCCTTTCTTTACTTTCACTTTAAAAGTGTCAATTTCATTATCGAAATCGGAAAACTTAAACTTTTTAAGTGCGGTTTGTAACGGAATGAAAATTCTATTTTTTTCTCCGCCTAACTTAACGCCTTCAAATTCATTTTTATTTAAAGTCTTATTTTCTAATACGCCTGCAATTTTTAGCCAAACATGATTCACCTTAATCAGTTTCCCCACGGGATTTTGTTGTGGAAATAATGATTCGGCAACATAAGAACCTATGACCGTAATTTGAGAAAAACTTTGGTCGTCTTTCTCTGAAAACAACCGCCCTTGGGCTAGGCTTAATCCAGATAGATTAAAATAACTAGAGGTTACCCCAACAACGGAAGCATCACTTTTTTGACCATTAACCAACACCAAATAAGATTTGATATTTTTTTCGGCACTTGATGCTTCAATAAAATTTAAAGACTCTGTCACTACGTCTACATCTCTTTTTGATAACCCGATGGAATGGTTACGTATCTCTTTTTGCTGTGCTTGATCCATTATTTTGGCATTAACAATAACATTGCGTAATCCCATGGTATCAATCAGTTTTAAGGCCTCTTGCTCTGCCCCTTCACCAATACTCAACATGGCGATTACCGCACCGACGCCAAAAACCATCCCCAACAAGGTCAACAAGGTTCGCATTTTATGATGCCACAATTCTTCCCATGCATCCTTAAAAGAATCAATGAACGGCATGATTTTCTCCTTCATTCACAAACAGTGCAATCTGATCGCCAGGACTCAATCCTCTGATGATTTGTGTTTTGGTACTATTTCTGGCACCCGTTTTAACTAGCTGTTTGCGCCAATCATTTCCATCCCAAAATTTGACGGAAGTTAGACCATTTTCCGTATCGATAGAAAAATTAGGTACGCTAATGGTCGCTTTCATTTCATCCACATAAATCATGGCCTGTAATTGATTGCCAGGGTGTAACTCTAATTTCTCACTATGATTGAGAGAAACTACAGCTTCAAAATATTTAATGGGATTACCATTTTCTCTTGGTTTCGCCATACTGTCTAACTGAACAATTTCGCCTTGAATAATCTGTTGTGGATGGACGTCTAATTTCAGCTCAACAAGCTGACCTAATTTCACGCCTGCGGCTTCTGACTCTAATATATAGATTTTTGCTTGGAGTTTAGACAGATCGGGTAGGGTTGCAATTTGCTCTCCAGGCCAACTGGTATCTCCAACATGGGGCTTCACACCGGACCAATTCTTTTTCAACACAAAAACACCATCATGAGGGGCAACGATTTCTAATCCATTTAATACCTTGTTATACAACTCCAACTTTTTTTGGTGTCGCTGTTGTTGCAAAGAAAGTAATTCTAATTCTGATGTTGATTTAATATCCTGTGTTTGATACCGCCATGCCAAATAATTTTGCTTAGACTCCAAGTATTTTTGATTTTTCATCGCGTCAATCATTTCGTTTCGTGAATAAACATCTAAATCGTTCACATGATAATTTTGAGCGATGACTAATTCTTTTTTAATCAATTGGCGATCATTGACAATGCCCTCTTTTTCATTTTCAAGCACTTTCCTTTTTGTTTTATAAACAATTTCTGATTCATCAATTTGATATCGTTCTTGTCCTCTTTGATAAAGATATTTGTTGGCATCAAATCGGGCAACAACTTGCCCTTTTTTAACCAAGGTGTTTTCTTGTTCTAACCATTCAATGGTTTGAGGCTCAAATATATCACTGGGCATACTAATATTTGTAGAATTCACTGCTTCCAATTCACCACGGGCAGGTACTTTAATCGTAAAATCTTGTTTTGTGATAGTCAGTAAAATATTATTTTTTTGCACACTTTCCGAACAAGCGTTTAAAATGAATATTGTAAAAAAAAACCACCATTTTGAATAACCTAGTATCATTATTTTTCCTCCCTTTGAATAACCTTCTGGCGAGCCACCGTCTTATCTATTGGCAATAAAATTGAATTTTTTTTGTTATCCTTAGTTTCTGTTGTTAAATTAATACTTGGGTTCTTTAAAAGATGTATTGTTAATCTAGCCGCCATGCCTGGTCGCATTAAATCTGCATCGGTATATTCAAGCATCACATCAGCATCAAAAATAACATTGGGTTGCAGTGCGCTTTCTCTTCTAAAGGTTTGACCTAACTTGCTTATTTTTCCTTTAAATATTTTTTCAGGAGCAGCATCTAAAACTACATCAACGCTTTGGCCTAATACGACTTTTCCGGCATCCGCTTCCAAAATTTTTGCTTTCACCATCATTTGATCTAAAGAGGGAAGTTCTAATATTTGCCTACCCATCCAGACCGTATCTCCAGCACTCACTTTTTTTCCTTCATAGTCGGGTTTATAAATAACAACGCCTGCTTTTGGTGCCAACATCGTCATTCTCTGAATACCTAATTGAATTAAGTCCACTTCTGATTGCAATCGTTCAACATCATTCTTTGCAATTGATAATTTAATGCTGTTTGACTCATTTGTTTTGTTCAAGGTACGTTCTAGTCGCTTGGATTCATTCTCAGATAATTGATATTGAATAGATAATTTTTTTGTATCTTGGCTGCTTTCTAAGCCCTTGGATTTTTCCCACTTTCTACTGGCTTTATCTTGTTTCATCAAAAGTTCTGCCCAGTGAAGTTTTTGCTTTTCTACTAAAGCGGTATTGGTAAGCTGTAGGTTTTCCAAAGTTTTTTTGGCGGTATTGAGTTCACTTTTTTTAAAAGATAGATTTTGCAGAAGTTGACTGGTATCAAAGTTAATAATAGGATCGCCTGCTGATACAGTTGTACCTTCAGCTGCCATAAAAGTGACTTTATATTTCCACATATTATGTACCGATGGCGGACCAATTACGGCGGTTTTTGTAGAAGCTAACTCACCATTAGCTTCTACAAATTGAGTTTGTTTCGTTAACTTATTATTGACTTCTTGTTTATCCGGTTGACAGGCACTGAGTAACAAGGCCATATTAAACGCCATGATCAACATACGCATTATTCATCCCGTCCTTTAGAAGCTATTTGATTTTCCATTTCCTGTGTCCAAATAACATTCGCCTCATCAGCTTTCCTCTCGTCACTTGTATCTACAATCATTTCGGTACTTACAACGACCCTGACACTCATCCCAGGGACCAATGTCACCTTAGGTTTTTGTGTGATTTCTATAGAAACATCATAATAATTTGAGTTTCCCCATTCCTCTTTCGACTGGGCTTGCATGGCGATATGGTTGATTATCCCTGTAAATTTTTGATCTTGGTAAGCATCTAAGGATAGAGAAACCTGCTTCCCGGTTTTGATTTTTGGCCAGTCCACCTCATTTACCCAAGCTTCCACAGACTCATTCCCACGGCCAGGGATCGAGGCAACCATCCATGAAGTTTGCACATTTTGCCCTTCTGTTATCTTAGAGCCATCCCAAGGGTGCATGGCATGGATAACGGTGCCACTCCGTTCCGCTTTAAGTTGCAATAATGCGAGTTCGCTTTCTTTTTTGGTTAATGTTTCTCCAATTCGTTTTACTTCTAAAATTTGCTTTTGTGTTTCTGAGTCCAGTTCATTTTGAGCCGTTTTCAGATCTGTGGTCGCTCGTTCTAAGGTTTTCTGTGCTTTAATATATTCAAAAGCGATGTTATCTTTCTCTAAATTTGAACGATATTGTATGGGCACATCTGCAGCCAGTTTTGCTAATTGATATTCGAGCTTTGCTTTAATCAGATCATGCTCCGCATCAATTATTTTTTGTTCTAATTCCAACGTCTTCTGTTGAGCGGTATTTTTTGATTGTCTTAATTTGACTTTTTCTTGTTCGATCTCACTATCCAAATTGGCTGTATCGAATAACACCACTAAATCTTCTTTTTCTACAGACTCCCCCTCTGGTTTCATCCATTTTATCTGAAGTCTATAGCTTGAGGACCAAGGCGTGATAAATGATTGCACATCTCCTGGCTTTATTTTACCCGTTAGAATCACAAAATTAGACTCACTAGGTTCCTGGCTAGTAGCTTGCTGCATGAGTCCTGAGAGGAGTAAACAACTAACAATAAGAGTACGCATGCATTCTCTCCTCTAAAATTAGGCCATCTTTCAAAATCACCACTCTTTGCGCATGTTGCGCGATGTCATCCTCATGAGTCACTACCACAACAGTTTGTCCCTCGTTATGTAATTGGTGAAACAGCTGCATAATTTCATCCGAGGTCTTGCTATCCAAATTCCCTGTGGGTTCATCTGCTAAAATAATAGCTGGGTTGTTAATTAATGCTCGGGCAATAGCCACTCGTTGTCTTTGTCCTCCTGACATTTCAGAGGGACGGTGATGAAATCTATCACCCAGACCTACGCACATTAGCATATTGATGGCTCTTTCTCTCGCCTCTTTTTTGGAACAATTTGAAAATCTGAGTGGCAGCATGACATTTTCAAGGGCACTGCGTCTTGCTTGTAGATTAAAAGTTTGAAAAACAAAGCCTATCGATCGATTTCTGACAGCGGCTAATTGATCATCATTCAAGGTTGAGACTTCTTGCTCAGATAATAGATAATTCCCTTTTGTGGGCTGATCCAGGCAACCCAAAATATTCATCAGAGTGGATTTTCCCGAGCCTGAAGGCCCCATGATGGCAATGAATTGATTTTTAGGAATATGTAAGTCAATACCTTTCAATGCATTTACTTCAATATTCCCCATGGAATAAGATTTTGACAGGTTTGAAACACGAATCATCTAAAGGCCCATTTAGCAAAAGTCAAAAACCCCTCAATATACTGCATTCATGGCCATTAGTGAAGGTCAGTGCTTTGGTATTTCAATAAAAATTGACTCCCTTAAATTCTGTATTTTGAGGTGATGCGGGTATATAATCCAAGCAAACCTTTATGAATTGGATCTTAAAAGTGTCGCATAACTATTTGTGGTTATTACTTTTTTTTAGCGTCTGCCTAACAGGTTGTGGGCAAAAAGGCAGTCTCTATTTACCAGCAAAAGTAAAACCTGAATCCACACAAAAAAAAGAGGCCGCTAAGCAACAACAAGAGCCAAAGAAGACGACTGCATCCGAACACAAAACGGCAGCACAACCCAATCTATGAATAGACTCAGAATTCCTTTTTCTAAAATGCAGGGGTTGGGTAACGATTTTGTAGTGATTGATCAGGTAACAAATCCTCAATATCTCAATACCAAACAAATCCAAAAACTGGCAGATCGCCATTATGGAATAGGTTGTGATCAGTTAATCTATGTGGAGGCTCCCATGCGTCCCGATGTTGATTTTCATTACCGCGTTTTTAATGCTGACGGCCATGAAGTGGAACATTGTGGGAATGGAGCCCGTTGCTTTTATCGTTTTGTCAGAGAGCACCAACTCTCCTGGAAAGGTCGTTTAAGAGTATCCACCGAAACTGGATCTGTGTTAGAGATGACTCAAGGCCCCAATGGGATGGTTTGTGTAGAGATGGACGAACCTCAATTCAATACCAAACAAATACCTGTGACTCAACAAAAGCAACAACTTAACTACAAGCTCAAAGTCGCCGATGAAATCATTAGCGTTGGACTAGTTTCCATGGGCAATCCTCATTGTGTTATATTGGTTAACGACATAGAAAAAGCGCCTGTTTCCGAATTGGGCCCAGTGATAGGTCAACATCCTTGGTTTCCTGAGGGTGTTAATGTCGGATTTATGGAGGTGCTTAATCCTGTTAGGATTAAATTGCGCGTTTTTGAACGTGGTTCCGGCGAAACTCAAGCCTGCGGCACTGGCGCTTGCGCGGCTCTAGCAATAGGACGCCAACATGGTTGGTTAGATGAAAGAGTTCGCATTGAACAACCGGGTGGTAATCTTCAGCTCAATTGGAAAGGGGCTGGACACCGACTTAAAATGACCGGTTCAGCGGTAACGG
>PCTP01000074.1:22273-24246 GCA_002770795.1 Gammaproteobacteria bacterium CG22_combo_CG10-13_8_21_14_all_40_8
GAATTCCTCATAAAACTTCTCTTTTGAGGGAAAGTTAGTTACTTTGTAGGTTGATGAACAACCAATAAAGATAAAAAGTATAGAAGCTATACAGAAGATGTTTTTCATGATTTCGACTCCCCTTATTGTGCTGAATTAGAGTATGGTAAATAAGCATCATCGCCTAATTTGTAAATTTGTTTTACATACCACGGTCCAAGCCCAACACCCCATTGGCAATCAGGATAACAGGGTTGAGTATCACACCCCCACTCAATGCAGTAATAACCATAAGCACGTAATAACCAATCTCTTGACCATGCTTGTTCCGAAAAATCATTAACTAAAGTTTCATTCCCGGTTCCGCTTGCCCAAAGCCAAACTTCGTTTATTCCGTTTCGATTAGCATTCCCCAAAAGATCATACCAATTATTTGAGTGGCTATTAATAAAAGGGCAAGCAACATGTGTTCTACCATCACCATTGTTGGCAGTTAAATTTAACCAATTTGAAATGTTTTTAGTTGCACCATAATAATTTCTAAATTCATTCCAGTAATCATCAACGGTTCCAAAACAATTGCCGTGATATTCATCGCACATAATATAAATATTGCTACTGGAATTTATCGCATCTCCATATTCAGAGCCAATAGTATAATAGGGTCCGGGGAAAGAGCCCACTAATCTCGAAGGCCACCAATAACTGCTTAACATTACTCGCTTTGAGGAAACGGTTCCAGCTTTCAATGAAATAGTTGAAGCATTCCAAATATCGGTATGATTCTCGAAAGCTTCATCTATATGATACGCTCCAAGATTGGTGGGAATTTCTTGCTGAGGACTAGCTATTCCAAACATCATGTTATCATAACTAAACCCTGCAGACTGGGCAAGGCCTATATCGTAATCGCCCCAAACAAAAATCTTGCTAAACCCATATTTCCATTTTGCATTGCTGTAAGTAACAACATCCTGGCTTAAAGCAATTCCTAAATATTTATCTGGATATGGTCGATAACTATTTCCCCAAGCGTAGCCATAAGAATCGTGTGTACCGCATAATACTCTCATAGGACTTATTATGGTATCAGAAACAGTTGGTATCTCATGTGTAGCAAGGTATTCGTCAATCAGAGCAATTTGCTCTTTTGTGAACTCTTTTTTCAGCTTAAACTTTAGCTTGCTTTTTTTCAAATAAACCAAAGTGTCTCCTTCCCCAATTTTATTAATTGATACAGTTGTAGCGGAGGCTTGTTTTAGCTGTTTGTCGGGGGGGGTAAGAGTTGGTTCTGTAACACCACAACTAACCAAAGCTATGGCTTGCAATAGAATTGCGAAAAGAAACGTAGAACGAACGAGAACTTTCATGACACGCTCCATTTGTTGTTTATGAAAATACTTTTTTATACGAAAACTTTTATCAATGAAAAGAGAACAGCGATTTAAGGAATGTTGCCATTACCAACCGCTACCAAATTATTTTATTAACAGTTGCAATTTACCACTTTTTTTTTTTAAAAAGCAAGCAGCAAGTAAAAGTTATAATACGTTTAGGCAAGTTCTCATCAAGAACTATATAAAAAGAAACACGAACCTCTGCGCTATGTTTCCTGCACAGAAAGCCGTAACTTAGCGCCTACTATTTTGAAGATTTTGTTTAACTCTTCTCTTCATAAACAAATTTCAAATTGAAAGGAACAACTTGTGAAAGCAAATCAAGTTGTAACTATAAATTATACATTGAAAGACTCCGAAGGAGAAATCATTGATTCGACATCAGAAGGAAAATCATTTTCATTCTTAAGCGGCAGCGAACAAATTCTTCCCAAACTTGAAGAAGCCATCGGCGGAATGCTCATTGGAAGTAAAAAGATCGTTGCGTTAGCTGCAGCAGATGCTTACGGCGAATATTTTGATGACGCCGTTCAAGTGTTGCAGAGCAGTGAATTTCCTAAAGAGATGGAGATTAAAGAAGGCATGGAGTTCGTAACG
>PCTP01000140.1:0-4860 GCA_002770795.1 Gammaproteobacteria bacterium CG22_combo_CG10-13_8_21_14_all_40_8
ATAACCAAGTTTAAACACTAGCTTTTAGCCAAAAACAATACTAAAGTGTTATTCATCTAATTTTTCCACCCATTTACACAACGAGGTTCAAAACAATGTTTAGTCATATTATGGTCGGCGCCAATGACGTTCAAAAATCGAAAGTTTTTTATGATGCGATTTTAGGTACCATGGGATACAGACCTGGTGTTATGGATGAAAAAGGTCGTTGCTTCTATTTCGAGAAAAGCGGGGTATTTGCTATTACGCCTCCCATCAATGGCGAGCCTGCCTGTCATGGCAATGGTTGCACCATTGGTTTTCAAGCTGAAAGTCCTGAAATTGCTGATGCATGGCATGCTGCTGGTGTCGCTAATGGAGGTATCGCATGTGAAGATCCCCCCGGTATACGAGAAGGCACTATTGGCAAACTCTATCTGGCTTATTTACGTGATCCTTCTGGAAACAAAGTTTGTGCGCTGCACCGTATGAGTTAACTCCTTGTATTTTAAGTTGTTAAGCTCATTGAATAATTTCTAACTAGCTTAACTGTAACAGAGTATCAGGTACAAGTTTTGGAAGATGAAAAACTAACTCAATCATCACTCCAATATCTATTGGTTTTGTCAGCTCAAGGTTGGCTTGGGCATGTCAATATTCAGCCAAAGCCAGATTCTGATGGGAATTGGAAGGCTTTTGAATTAAACCTGCGTATGAGTGGCGACACTTCTTCACGTTTGCAATTTGGGTAGGATGAGCTTTGATTACTGGGGCAAATGTTTTTTCCACAATTGAAATTCCCTTCTTTAAACAAAACATCCTTCATGGAAGGAGATGTGATTAGAAGTTACCAAGATCATTTTTTCCGACTGCAATGGGTTGAAGCGTTGAATCATAAAAAAACTGGTACAGCAACCCTTGAAAACTCAAATTGATACTCCATTCATGATAAACACATGACTATTTTGGAACTTTTTTCACTTTAAAGGGTCCATGTAGTGGATATCTCTCGTCATCTTAAATCAACTATTTTGGATGATTCAGTGGATTAAATTGTAAGTAATGATTTATCGGGTTGATAACTGAGGAGGTTTTTTGGTATGATCGTTCAACCTTTAAGCAATGTGAGTACAAAAGAGGTTATGTTGTTAGAACCAAAACAACTGAAAGCACTTTCTCTAGCTGTCCCACAGGGAAGCATTGAAGGTTATTTACAGGCTATTAATTCTATTCCCATGCTAGATGCTGAGCAAGAAATTGCTTTGGCGGCACATTATCGTGATGAAGAAGATCTAGAAGCTGCACGTCAGCTAGTAATGTCTCATCTAAGATTCGTGGCGCATATTGCACGTAGTTATAAGGGCTATGGTTTGCCTCTGTCCGATCTGATTCAAGAAGGCAACGTCGGCTTGATGAAGGCTGTAAAACGATTTGACCATAGTTTTGGTGTCCGATTGGTTTCTTTTGCAGTTCATTGGATAAAAGCTGAAATACACGAATATGTTTTACGTAATTGGCGCATTGTTAAAGTGGCCACCACTAAAGCGCAACGTAAACTGTTTTTCAACCTTCGTAGTAAAAAACAAGGTTTAGGTTGGATGAATAGCGATGAAGTCAAGCTGATTGCCAAAGAATTGGGTGTTACAGAAGAAGATGTGTTGATGATGGAGCAAAGATTATCCGTTCATGATGCAGCTTTTGATGCACCAACGATTGATGATGATTCTCATGGTTCATCGCCAGTTTATTATTTAGAAGATAAAAGCTCTCTTGATCCTGCTCAGGCATTTGTGAAATCTGATACAGAAACCAGGCAGAGTGAGCAGTTACAATTGGCATTGGCGAATTTGGATCAAAGAAGCCAAGATATCGTTAGTAGCCGCTGGTTAGCGGATACTAAGGCGACTTTGCACGAGTTAGCGGATAAATATGGCGTTTCGGCAGAGAGAATCCGCCAGTTAGAAGTGAATGCCATGAAAAAAATGAGAATGGCTATCGCGTTATAACTGAGATTGCTGTTTCGATAAAAAAAGCGCCTGATGGCGCTTTTTTTGATCTGATTTTTTGATTCAGATCTCCGCAGTTATATTAACTCACCCTGGGCTCTTAAAATATCCAGCATATCAGAATGAATGTTTTCTTTTGAAACCCCTTCCTTGAGCAAATCTAAATAAATGGCCTTAACCATATCAATGGATCCCGCCAGATAAAAATCAGTATCCAATAAACTGGTGAGATGCTGGAATGCATATTGATGTACCAAACCTTTGGCGCCAGACCAAAGTGGATCAGGATCGGAAATGACGGGGTGGTAGTCAAAGTTGATGTATTGATTCACCCATAATAGGGGCAGATCAGCATGATAAAGTTCCTCAGCCGTGCGAGCACCCCAGTATAAACTAAATTGATTATCGGGATATTTTTCTAAAAATTGCTCTAGCATAGATTTGGCTGGGGCAAATCCTGTTCCGCCTACAATAAATACCACTGGATTCGGGGATTTTCCTGAAAGTTGGCAGTTACCAAAAGGACCTTCAATATCAATGTATTCACTTTCAGTGAGCTTTTGCAAAATTTGTTCAGTGAAGGGGTTGTTATCGATAGAACGAATATGTAAATAAATATTGGGTAATTCAGCAGGCGTGGATGCAATTGAAAAAGGGCGTTTATCTTCGTCGTTAAGCACTAGCAATAAGTATTGTCCGGCTCTAAAGTTAAATGATTGTGATGCAGGCACACGCAGTTGTACACTAAAAACATCCTTGCTCAGTGGAAACTTGTTCTGTATGTGGGCGCTTATTCTGATAATATTATCGCTCAAGGCTACAATCTTTTTAAGTGGTGGCTGACTTCATTATAATGCAAAAATGCAAAATTAATACGTTATATAATGTAAGGTTATTAGGGGTGAAGTGAATGTGGCATTTATATTTGGTTGAAGAACAACCTGGAGATTGGCGTGAAACCATTGCTGATGGCGTGTTAGCCGCAGGTTTAGAGGTAACTTTAAGCATGCCAGTGATTGATTTAGAAATCAGTGATAACTGTGGTGTGCATATTTTGGGAGATGAAGGTAATCCGTTCTGGAAGGATTATAAAGCCGCTAAATTAAATGGTATCAGGAATAAAAAAATGATGGAAAAAGCTGATATTGTGGTGATCAAATTTAGTGAACATCATCGTCAATCTCAGAGTGCTTTTGAAGCAGGAAAGGCTGCGGCATTAGGAAAATCGCTGATTGTTATTCATCCTTCCGAACTGAACTATGAATTAAAAGAAATTGATGCAGTGGCGGACGCTGTTGTACAAGATGAAGAGCAGGTGATTGAAATTGTGAGATATTTGATTGATGAGGATCTTGTTTAATGAATGGGCAGCCAAGTAATCCAGAGCCTATTCTACAGAACCAGATAAAAATACCCTTAAAGCATCGTTTGATGCTTTATATTTTGCTGTTGTTAGCCAGGCTCCCTTTGTCTTTCTCAAGAAAGATTGGCAAGTTTTTCGGACGCATGAGTGGATGGTTGGGCTCTAAACAAAAGCATTTTATTGAAACAAACTTAGCGCATTGTTTTCCCACAATGAATGCCTCAGTAAGAAATAATTTAACCCATAAAACATTATTAAGTAGCGGGCAACTGGTTGCAGAATTAGCGGTCACTTGGTTATGGACACCACAGAAGCTCTGCCAATTACCCATAGAAACCCAAGGCTTGGAGCATCTGCAACAGGCCTTTTCCAAACAAAAAGGCGTGATGATCCTGACACCGCACTTGGGCAATTGGGAGTTATTTTTTCCATTTTTGGTCAATCAATTTCCCTTGGCTGCTATGTATAAGCCGGCGCGCATGAAGAATTTGGATGCTTTAATTCGTCGTCAACGTGAAGAAAATGGCGGCGATGTGTATGCAGCGGATGGGCGAGGAGTGAGGCAAATGATTAAAGCCTTGAAAAATGGCAAAGTAACATTTTTACTGCCCGATCAAGAACCTGCTAAAAATGCGGGGATTTTTGCGCAATTTTTTAATCAACCCGCATGGACAATGACTTTACCTGGACGTTTATATCAAAGCACTGGTTGTGAGATTTTATTTGCCTGCTCTTTGCAAACTAAGCAAGGATTTAAGGTGGTATTTAGATCTGTTGAGAGTATCCATCCGCAAATGAGTACCGAAGAACTTGCCGAAGCGATTAATCAACAGATGGAACAACTTATTTTGTTAGCGCCAGAGCAATACCAATGGAGTTATAAAAGGTTTTATTACCAACCAGAAGGAAAGCCGCAAATATATCTATAAACTAGCATTTAAGCTGGTGTACAGTATATAATAGCTTTTTTAATTCCCCCCTTCAGGCTATGAGTAAAAAGCTTTTTATAAAAACTTGGGGCTGCCAGATGAATGAATATGATTCTGATCGAATGGCAGATCTCCTCAATACAACCCACGCACTTGAGTTGACTGACGATCCAGAAAAAGCGGATTTCTTGTTGCTAAATACTTGTTCCATAAGAGA
This sequence comes from Gammaproteobacteria bacterium CG22_combo_CG10-13_8_21_14_all_40_8, assembly GCA_002770795.1. Taxonomy (GTDB): domain Bacteria; phylum Pseudomonadota; class Gammaproteobacteria; order Enterobacterales; genus 21-14-all-40-8. The sequence goes on from PCTP01000140.1 coordinate 4,495, forward strand.
AAAGGCGCAAGAAAAAGTGTTTTCTCAATTAGGCCAATGGCGATCACTTAAAGAGAAAAATCCCAATTTAGCGATTGGTGTGGGCGGTTGTGTTGCCAGTCAAGAAGGGGCGGCTATTCGTAAACGTGCACCCTATGTGGATTTAGTTTTTGGGCCACAAACATTGCATCGTTTGCCAGAGATGATTAATTCTTCGGTTTCCCTGCATATACCCGTGGTAGACGTTTCTTTTCCTGAGATTGAAAAGTTTGATCGTTTGCCTGAACCCAGTGTGAGTGGCGCTTCAGCCTTTGTTTCTATCATGGAAGGTTGTAGTAAATACTGTACATTCTGTGTGGTTCCCTACACCAGAGGCGAAGAAGTGAG
>PCTP01000140.1:4978-5186 GCA_002770795.1 Gammaproteobacteria bacterium CG22_combo_CG10-13_8_21_14_all_40_8
GAGTCGGATTTGGCTGAGTTGATCACTTTGGTGGCTGCCATAGAAGGGATTGATCGAATTCGTTATACCACATCACACCCTGTTGAATTTTCGGATAATCTCATTGATGTGTATGCCGAAGTCCCAGAATTAGTGAGTCATCTACACCTACCTGTACAAAGTGGATCGGATAGAGTTTTAGCGATGATGAAACGTGGCCACACCGTTT
>PCTP01000259.1:0-732 GCA_002770795.1 Gammaproteobacteria bacterium CG22_combo_CG10-13_8_21_14_all_40_8
GTTAACGCTGGGATTGCTTTTTATTGGCAGCATTTATCTACTCTCTCCCATTTTAATGCCATTTTTAGTGGCGGGAGCGCTGTCTTATTTGGGCGATCCGCTGGTTGACTGGTTTGAAGATAAAAAGCTACCCAGAACCTTGTCAGTTATTTTAGTGTTTGCCTTCATTGTATTGTTACTCTCATTGGCACTGATTTTACTGATCCCAGCCATTTCATCACAGCTCAGTTTTGCACTTGACAAGATCCCGCAAATCTTAGAATGGGCCGAAAAAACAGCAGTGCCTTGGCTTAACCAAAAATTTCATCTGTCATTGTCCGACAGCAGTAGTGAAATACAAGCTTGGTTTCAACATCATTGGCAAGATACCAGTGAGTTAGCCAAAAAATTACTCTCAGGCTTGGGACAATCCTCTATCGCATTTGTAGGCTGGATTGGTAATATTGTGCTGATCCCTGTCGTGACATTTTATTTACTCAGAGATTGGGATAAGTTAGTGAGCTATGTCGGCGATTTATTCCCCAGAAAGTATTACCCCGTTTGTTGCCAATTGGCCAAAGAATCTGACGAGGTACTCGGCGCTTTTGTAAAAGGGCAACTCTTAGTCATGTTGGTGTTGGGGATTATCTATAGTCTTGGTCTTTGGGTGGCTGGATTACAGGTCGCCTTATTGGTGGGAATGATTGCTGGGGCGGCTTCAATCGTGCCCTATTTGGGATTTGTTGTCGGTAT